>JAFZIB010000064.1 GCA_017554545.1 Clostridia bacterium | reverse complement strand
GGCTAGAGTTAATGAGTAACGGCATAACCGAGATAGGCGCCGTAAAGATAAAGAACGGAAAAATTTCCGAGCAGTTTACCACTTTGGTTAAACCCGACTATCGCATAGACGCCGAGAATTTTAAAATAACGGGCATATCCGAAGAAATGGTTAAGGACAGCCCCAAAATAGGCGAAGTAATGCCCGACTTTATAAAGTTTATAGAAGGCGCGGTTTTAGTGGCGCATAACGCCGACTTCGATATGAGATTTATCAAGCGTTTTGCGGGGGCGGAGGACTTTGAGATAAAAAATAAAGTGCTAGACACTATGGATTTAAGCCGTAGGTATCTACCCGAACTCCGCAGGAACGACTTGCAAACGCTAGCCGACCGTTTTCAAGTTATATTTCATCATCACAGAGCGCTATCCGACGCGTACGCTACGGCGGAGATTTTTATTGAACTAATAAAAATTAAAGCGCAAAAGGGCGAATAAAGGCGTAAATTTTACCGAAAGGTAGTTAAATTTAACGTAAACGTTAAAAAACGCTTGCAAAATAAAGAGTAATATGTTAATATAATTACAGAAATACTACTTGACTTGACGTATGGGAACGGTTTTCCGTTTCCATATATTTTTTAAGAGGGGTTTTATGAAGGTAAAGAGCAACGAGGAAATAGCTAAATTTCTAACCGAGATAGCAGAGCCTATGGGCGTAACCGTATTCGACGTAGAGTTTAAGCAGGGCAAAAATCCCGCGCTGACCGTTTATATCGAAAAAGAGGGCGGAATGGATTTAGACACTTGCGAGAAATTTCACCGCGCAATCGACCAACCGCTCGACGAATTCGACCCAACCTTTGGTCAACCGTACACGCTAAACGTATCGAGCCCGGGCGCAGATAGACCTTTTAAGACCGAAAACGACTTTTTAAGCCATATAGGTCAAAAGGTAGAAGTAAAATTGTACAACTCAATTCGTGGCAAAAAGTTTTTAGAAGGTGAACTCACCGGATACGACAAAGAGAGAATAACCTTAAAGACCGACGCTAAAACGACCTTCACAATCGAACTAAAAAATATCGTTAAAGTTAACGAGTATATAGAATTTAATTAGTAAAAACTTAATATTGCCGATAGGCGAAAAGGAGAAAAAATGATAAATCAAGATTTCTTTATGGCACTAGCCGATTTAGAAAAGGAAAAGGGAATAACCCAAGAGGAGTTTATTTCCGCATTAGAAGACGCGCTCGTAATAGCGTACAAAAAGTCCACGGGCGAAACGGGTGGAGTTGACGTTAAACTTTCAGCCGAGAAAAAGTCTATAAAAATCTATCACACTAAAAACGTCGTAGAAGAAGTATTAGACCCCGAAAAGGAAATTAGCGTAGAAGACGCAAGACTGGTTAAAAAGTCCTACAAAGCGGGCGACGTTTACACCGTAGAGATTATTTCTAAAAACTTCGGCAGAATAGCAGCGCAAACGGCAAAACAAGTATTAATGCAAAAACTTCGCGAAATCGAGCGTGAAAACACCGTGAGCGAGTTTGAAGATAAAGAGGGAGAACTTATGGCTTGCACCGTACGTCGTATCGAGGACGGCAACGTTTACGTTGAAATCGGTGGCAACCAAATCGAAGGTGTGCTTTTACCCAAAGACCAAGTTCCCGGTGAGAAATACGAACTTAACCAAAGACTTAACGTGTTTGTTAAAAAGGTTAAAAACAGCGGTAAGAGCGCTCAAATTATGGTTTCTAGAACGGCAAACGGCTTAGTTAAACGCTTGTTCGAGAACGAAGTGCCCGAAATAAGACAAGGTGTCGTTCAAGTTAAGGGCGTTGCGCGTGAGCCCGGTCAAAGAACCAAGATTGCAATTTATAGTGAAGACCCGATGGTTGACGCATTAGGCGCTTGCGTAGGTAACAAGGGTGCGAGAGTAAACGCAATAGTTGCCGAACTTGGCGGAGAAAAAATCGATATTATTCCTTGGAGTGAAAATCCATTAGAGTTTATTTCTAGAGCGCTTTCACCCGCAAGAGTAGTAAAGGTAGTTCAAACGGGCGACGATAGCGCGGTAGCAGTAGTACCCGACGACAAACTTTCACTTGCAATCGGTAGAAGCGGTCAAAACGTAAGACTAGCCGTTAGACTTACCGGCTGGAAAGTGGACGTTAAGGCAGAGAGCGTTGCAGGTGGCGACCTAGCCGAAGAAGGCCAAGAACCTATCGAATAATAAAAGGGATTTTTAATTATTATGGAAAAGAAAGTTCCAATGCGCACGTGTATTGCTTGTAGGCAGTCGTTTGCAAAAAAAGAACTCGTTCGAATAGTAAAATCGGGCGACGAGATTTTTTTAGACGCAACGGGCAAGGCTAACGGGAGGGGCGCGTATATTTGCCACAACCCCGAGTGCGTAAAAAAACTAAAAAAACAAAAGATTTTAAACAAAGCGTTTTCTTGTAACGTAGAAGACGCGGTTTACGATAAAATAGCGGAGGCGTTTCTTGACGGAAAAAACTAAAAGCGCAACTTTTATAGGGTTTGCCGTGCGTTCTGGTAATTACAGAATAGGCGGAAACTCGCTTGCGACGATTAAGGGCGCGTATTTAATTATCGTATGCAAGTCGGCTTCGGAAAACACCGTTAAACTTGCAAAAAAGTATTCGAGCAAATTTCATTGTCCGCTACTAAAAACGGTAACGAATACGCTAGAAGAATTAACTTTTAAATCAAATGCAAAGGTTATGGCGATTTTAGACCGCTCGCTCGCAAAAGCGATAACCGAAAACGCCAAAGAAGATTTTATTTCGGAAGTTTAGGAGAATTGTATGGCAGAAATTAAGCAAATGCACACGGATAATATCAAAAAAATTAACGACCTACTTAATAATCAAAAGGTAGCGGAGGTCGCTTCTATACTTGGCAAAACCGAAGTGGAGGCAAAAAAACTTAAGGCGCAAATGGAGGCAAAACTTGCCGAACTAAAATTAAAAGCGCAAAGACCCGTAGAGCCCGAAGTGGCAGAGGTTGCTCCCGTAGAACCTGCTCCCGTAAAGGCGGAAGAAGT
>JAFZIB010000063.1 GCA_017554545.1 Clostridia bacterium | reverse complement strand
TACCTGCATGAAAAAAACCTTAGAAAACACTCCTAACTTAAAGATAATACAAAGTGAGGCGGTGGAAATTTTAACGACCGACGGCGCAGTTTGCGGTGTTAAAACTGCGTTTGGAGGCGTGCTAGAGTGCAAGGCGGTAATCGTTGCAACGGGCGTATATCTTAACGGCAGTTGTATCGCCGGCGAGTGGCGACAAGACAGCGGTCCTAACGGGTTTCAACCTGCCAACGGCTTAACTCAAAATTTAATTGATTTAGGCTTTACCGTTAGAAGATTTAAGACGGGTACGCCGGCAAGAGTCGATGCCAGAACGATTGACTTTGATAAATTAGAGATTCAACCGGGCGAAAACGTTAGTCCCTTTAGCGTTATGACTAAAGAGAGAATAGCCGTTCAAAAACCCTGTTATCTTACCTATACTAACGAGCAAACCCACCAAATAATTCGCGATAATTTGCACCGTTCACCGTTATATTCGGGAACGATTAAAGGTACAGGACCTAGATATTGTCCTTCGATAGAAGACAAGGTCGTTCGCTTTGCAGACAAGGAGCGTCACCAACTCTTTTTAGAGCCGGAAGGCGCTGACACCAACGAAATTTACGTTCAGGGTTTATCGACCTCGTTGCCTCACGACGTTCAAAAGGCTATGTATCGCACCGTTAAGGGACTTGAAAATTGCGAGATTATGCGATACGCTTACGCTATTGAATACGACTGCATAGATTCGCTTGACCTTTACCCCTCGTTAGAGTTTAAAAAGGTACAAGGGCTATACACGGCAGGTCAGATTAACGGCACGAGCGGATACGAGGAGGCTGCCGCACAGGGTTTAATCGCGGGCATTAACGCGTCGCTAAAACTTAAAGACCTATCCCCTCTAGTTTTAACCCGTGACGACGGATATATAGGCGTGTTAATCGACGATTTAGTCACCAAAGGCACTAACGAACCCTATCGTATGATGACTAGTCGCGCAGAGTACAGAATAGTTCTTCGCCAAGACAACCCCGACCTTAGACTTACCGAAAAGGCGCTTTATACGGGATTAATCACTCAGGAAAGATACCAAAACTATCTAGACAGAAAGGCGCAGTACGAAAAGGCGAGCGCCGAACTTAACCGCACGGTAAAACCCAAAGAAGCCGACGCTTTGGTAAAGAAATACGGATTTTCTACCCCCAACGCAGCACTATCGCTTGGCGATTTAATACGCAGGGGTATTCCCCTATCCGAAATTATTTCAGAGTTTGGCGGATTCACGGATATTTCACCCGAAATTATAGAAACGGTTGAAATCGACGCCAAATATCAAGGCTATTTGCAAAAGGGTTTAGAACAAATAGAAAAGGCAAAACGATTAGAAGAAAAAGCGTTGCCCTCCGATATTGATTATCTATCGATTAAAGGCTTAAGATTAGAGGCAAGGCAAAAGTTAGATAAAATTCGCCCTGCAAACTTAGGTCAAGCAGGCAGAATATCGGGTGTTTCCCCCGCCGACATTGCAGTTTTAATGGTATATCTTAAAAAATAAACCTTTATAACAGCAAAAGGAATAAACAAAATAAAAAAACCGCTAAGTAAAACTACTTGGCGGTTGGTTTTTTAAATACTTTTTAAGTCTTCCTATAAGCCGGGTTCTGTCGTGTGCGGTCATCTATCTACGAACGTTGTCTCCAACGCCCTCTAGCGATATTTTGTTAAGGCGTTTTGGCGGAACTACCTAGTAAAACGCCTTGTCAATCTTGCTTCGGGTGGGGTTTACATTGCCTCCCGCGTTACCGTGGGAGCGGTGAGCTCTTACCTCGCCTTTTCAACCTTACCATATAGGCGGTAATTTTCTGTTGCACTTTCCTTAAAGTCGCCTTCACCGGGGTTTCTCCGGCACCCTGTTCCTACGAAGCCCGGACTTTCCTCATTGACAGTTTCTCTCTGTCACCGCGACCGCATAGAAAACTTAAAAAGTATTGTTATTTTACCCCTTTTGCACCATTTTGTCAACTATTTGACCTATTCGGGAAATGGCTAAAAAAGAAAAAAGGCGGTAATTATACTGCCTTTTCTCGTTTAAGGTTTTAAGTTTTAGACTATTTTTCTTATCTTATACCGTATAGTCCGATTGACTAATTAGGCGAATTTATATAATCTACGATTTTATAAATCGTCTGCGTCTTGAATAGGAACTTCCATAGGATTTTCCTTATCAACTCCCGTATAAGAACCTAAAGTATCAAAATCGCTGTTAAAATTATTTACAATTCTTAGCGTTCTTGGTGCTTTTGGCTTTATTTTGAGTCTTAGCATTTTTCTTATCTCTCATAACTTACCCCCTTGATAGTATTATGGGTAGATAAGCGTATCATTATTCGACATATTTGCTTTTTTTAAGTAAAAAATTCTTCCAAATTTTGTAAATTACTTGTTTTTGTATTTGTGGCAACCACGACAACTAGCGCAAGTAAAACTGTTGCAACCGTTAACGCTTAAGTTTTCTAACTGTTTAGAAGATTGAGGGGGCAAGGGGTGCTTTTTGTTGTACTCTCTTAAAACTATTGCCGTTACAACGCCTAGCCCTACCACTATAAACGAAGTCCACCACCACGACAACACTAAGTAAACGATAGTAGAAGTTAAAAATGAGGTAAATAGCCAAAATATAATAGTGTTTGTAGTTTTTTTGCCCTTTCCAAGTTCACCTTTAGCCGCAGCCACGGAAGCAAAACATGGAATAGTAGTCATATTAAATGCTATAAACGCTATTAATCCTTGCCAAGTGATACCAGTTTTGGAAACCATTGTAACTACTTCTAGAGCGCCCTCCTCAGTTCCTTCAAAACCTGCGATAAAGCAAGCGGCAATAGCACCGAAGGTTGCCACGACGTTTTCTTTAGCGATAAGGCCTGTGACCGCAGCCACCACGAAAACCCAGCCGTTGTCACCCAACTGACTGCCAAAGCCTAGGGGCGTGAACAAGGGCTGAACGAATTTGCCTATCGACGACAAAATAGAGTTTTCTATCTCCACCATTTTCCAGTCCCAACCGAAATTAGATAAAAACCAAATAAGCACGCTAGACGCCAAAATTACCGTAAACACTTTTTCTATATAATGTTTGGTTTTATCCCAAACTAGACGCGCTAGGTTGATAGCGCTTGGCGCTCTATAGGTCGGAAGTTCCATTATAAAGGGAGAAATCTCGCCTCTTTGGGTGGTTGAGCGCATCACTATTATAGAAACGACTGCAACGGCTACGCCCAAAACGTACATTGAGTAGGTTATAATATCGGCGTTTACGCTACCGAACAGTCTTGCGATAGCGCCGGCAATAGCGATTAGTATAGGTAGTTTTGCTCCGCACGTAAAAAATGGGATTGTTCTAATGGTTAGAATGCGTTCACGCTCGTCGGCAAGCGTTCTGGTGTTTACGATTGCGGGGACTGAACAGCCAAAGCCCATAACCATAGGTATAAACGCTCTGCCCGAAACGCCGAACTTTCTAAATATTCTATCGAGAATGAACGCTACGCGAGCCATATACCCCGTATCTTCTAGAATTGATAATAATAAAAGCAAAAATACTACTTGAGGCACGAAACTGAGCACTCCGCCTATGCCTGCAAACACGCTGTCAACAAGCCCAACGGCTGCGGTTGACGCGCCTGCGCTCTCTATTAGGTTTGTTATAAAGCCGAAAACCGAGCCGGTGATTAATTCCATTAAATTAAACAGTATTACGCCCGGCGAATATACAGCCCCGTCGTAAAAACAAGATAAAACCGCTTTGTTAAAGCCTTCTTTTAGTTGAGTGTCGTCGATTTTGGGCAGATTAAAAATACTGCCTATGTATAGCAAGTTCTCGCTAAAGGTCAAATGGAATATGGTAAAGAGAATAACCAAAAATATAGGAATACCCAGCCACTTGCTAGTAAGAACCTTATCGATTTTGTCCGACGGGGTAACTTGAATGCCCTTTTTGTTTTTGGTTAGCGCGGGCGAATAATATTTGGTTATATATTTGTATCGCGCGTCGGCAACTAAAGCCTCTAGGTCGGTGCCGAATAGGTCGTTATTGTATGTTTGCTTAAACTTTTCAACCGTTTTTATGGTGTTAGGGTGCATTTGCACTTCTAACTCGTCGTTTTCCACAAGTTTTACCGCGTGGAACAAGGGGTCGGCAACGTCTTGACCGTCAAGCGCTACCGTCACGTCCTTTATAAGGTGCGAAATCTCGCAGTTTTCTAAAACGGTTTTGCCTTTTCTAACCGTTCTCGTTGCCTTTAGGGCAACTTGCATAAGTTGGTCTAGACCGTCGCTTTTTAACGCCGAAATCTTTACCACCGGAATACCTAATCTTTGCTCTAATAGTTTGGCGTCTATTTTGTCGCCCTGCTTTTCGAGCATATCCATCATATTAAGAGCAACTACTACCGGCACGTCTATTTCCATTAATTGAGTAGTAAGATACAGGTTGCGTTCAAAATTAGTTACGTCAACGATATTTATAACACAGTCGGGTTTTTCGTTAAGAATAAAATTTCTTGATATAACCTCCTCTTGCGTGTAGGGTGATAGCGAATATATACCGGGAAGGTCAACTATCGACACGGGGCTATCTAGTTTTTTATACAACCCCTCTCTCTTATCAACCGTTACGCCCGGCCAGTTTCCAACGTGCGCCGTAGAGCCTGTTAAATGGTTAAAAAGAGTGGTTTTACCACAGTTCGGGTTGCCTGCTAGGGCAAACTTAAGCATTTCGTTTTACCTCCGTAGTTAAAACTCGTTCCGCCTCTGCCTTTCTAAGCGTTAATTCGTACCCTCTGATTGTTATTTCTAACGGGTCACCAAGAGGCGCTTTTTTGCGCAAAAACACCTCCGTTCCAGGCGTTACGCCCATATCGAACAGCCTACGCTTTATTTTAGGCTCGCCGTCAACCTTTGCTATTACGCCTATCTCTCCAACAAAAAAATCACTTAATTTTTTCATATAGTCTCCTTAACAATGCTCCTTTTGGTGTTAAATGTGAAATAAGTTTCATCTTTTTTATCGTATCATTTTTTTAACGCGCGGTCAAGCAAAATATGAAACTTTTTTCATTTTTTTACAATTTTCTTGACAAAACGCTATCTACGATATACAATATATAATATGAAAAGCGAAGTTAGACAACCGAGGCAATCTCGCTCGATTGAAAAGAAAAATAAAATAATTTTAGCCGGTTACGAGCTTTTTTCCGAAGTGGGTTATTACGGTACTAACACGGCGGAAATCGCTAAGCGCGCAGGCGTTTCTACGGGAATCGTTTACGGGTATTTTCAAGATAAGCGAGATATTTTAATTTGTGTTTTAGAAATATATATCGATAAGGTTTTAGAGCCTATTTACAAAATTTTAGATAAACTTTTAGGTCCTATCGCTTTTGATACTCTAATTCCCAAAATGGTGGACGAAGTATTAAAAATACACAAGAAAAACACCAAAATTCACGAGGCGTTGCACTCGTTAGCAAGTACGGACGAGGCTGTTAACGCCAAGTTTATACAGCTTGAGGACCGTATAACTCAAGAGATTATAAACAAATTTTGCGCTCTTGGCGTGCAGATTGAAAACGCGCAAGAAAAAATACACCTCGCTATGAATATTTTGCAAGCGTTCTCTCACGAATACATTTTTGACAAGCACGAATATATCGACTATATCGTTTTAAGGGATATGGTTAGTCAAACTATTATTAATTTATTCAAATAAAACCAAAATACGACAAAAAACCCTCGCTTTAGGTTAAGCGAGGGTTAATTTTTTGCTATTTATTATTATTTTACGAAAATTCTAGTGGCTTTAGCCTTGCCGGAGAGTAAATCCTTAATGGGATATTTTGCAGAGGCGATTATAACCTTAGTGCCGTTTTTAACTGCGTCTTTAACGTACTCTAACTTTGCTCTAGCGCCGTTTGCGCCCACTCTCGACGCGCCGTTGCAGTAGTTTTCGCACTCGTTAATGTTTTCTAAAACTTCGTAAACGTCTTTACCGCAAATTTCTTCTATTAAAGTGTCGGGGTTTGTGTTATCGCGATAAATTCCGTTTGCGCTCGTGTAGATAAGCAAGGTTTGCGCTTTAACTAGGCACGCGATTTGAGAGGCCGTTTCGTCGTTATCAACGCACTCTACTACCTTTTGAGAAGTGCTTTTTAGCGATTGAATTTCAAAACGACGCGTTTCTTCGGTGCTCACCGTGTCGTTATAATTGATAATAGGAATAGCGTTTTGCTCCTTGCAACGAAGAAGTAGCGTTCTAAGATGCTCGCGCTTTTGCTCGTCGTTAAAATGTTGGTGTTCAACCAGCACTTGACGAACGGAATATCTTGAATCAATGTATTGACGGTAGGTTGACATCAAAATGGCTTGACCTTGCGCAGAATAGTCGGTTTTAACGTCTTCGGCAAGACCTTCTAATTCTTTGCCGTTACGTTTTATATAGTCTAGTCTGCCCGTTTCGGTAGCACCGCTGGTAACCCAAACGTAGCCGGGGCGAAGTTCAGACGACAACCTAGCGATAAGCGTGTAGTCTAAAATATTATTTTCTTTATTTATAAGCGCCATCGAACCGATTTTGCCTACTAATTCGGTGTCAAATTTCATAATTTCTCCATTAAAGAGTAAAAATTTGGTTTAGATTAGAATTATTGTAGCACAAAAAGGCAATACAATCAACAATAGAAAAGTTAATTTAAAAAAAATATATATAAACTAACAAAAAAGGAGATTAAAATGAAGTTAGAAAAGTCTAAAACGGCAGAAAATCTGCAAACTGCGTATCTAAGAGAATCGGGAGCGTTTAACGAATATACCTTCTACGCTAGAAAAGCCAAGATGGAGGGCTACGAGCAGGTTTATCGCACCTTTACCGAGTTCGCAAACAACGAGCAAGCGCACGCAACTATTTGGTTTAATTTGTTTCACGGCATAAAAGGAACTAAAGAAAACCTTTTAGACGCCGCCGACCTTGAGAACTTTGAAAGACGCGTAATGTATTCTGGCTTTGCTAAAACGGCAAGAGAAGAAGGCTTTACCGAGATTGCCTCTCTATTCGACGCAGTTGCAAAGATTGAAAACGCGCACGAGCAGACTTATAAAACGCTAGCAAATAAAATTGAAAACGGAGAAATGTTTGCAAGCGAGAAGGAAGTTACTTGGAAGTGCTTAAACTGTGGGCACACTCAAAAAGGTCTATCAGCGCCCGAAAAATGCCCCGTTTGTTCGCACCCGAAAGCGTATTTCACCGTCGCCCCAAAACAAAGCAAGTAAAAACTAAAACGATAATAAAAAAACACAAAAACTCCCCGTTTAGTGCGTCAGTAATAGGGATTATTACTGACGCACTAGTTATATTTGCCTATCGGCAAGTTATATTCCTTTCGCAGTTATATTTTGCTACGCAAAGTTATATTTACCCATAGGGTAAGTTATGGCAAATATAATATAACT
>JAFZIB010000062.1 GCA_017554545.1 Clostridia bacterium | reverse complement strand
CAATCGACTTCCTTCTCTACGGCGCACTCGCAGAAGTATTCGCTCGTACCACTGGTTTCAACCGTGGTCTCGGCGGATCCATGCACGCATTCTTCATTCCTTTCGGTATCTTCCCGAATAACGCAATCGTTGGCGGTGCTGCTCCCGTAGCACTCGGCGCTGCACTCTATAAAAAGAACAACAACAAGCCCGGTATCGTTATTTCTAACCTTGGCGACGGCTCGGTTGGTTGCGGTGTAGTTTACGAATCTATGAACTTTGCGTCTATGGACCAAATTAAACAACTTTGGGAAAAGAAGGGCGGTCTTCCTATTCTATTTAACTTCTTTAACAACGGCTACGGCATGGGTGGTCAAACCCGTGGCGAAACCATGGCTTACGATTTCCTCGCTCGTCTTGGCGCAGGTATCTCTCCCACTCAACTACACGCAGAGCGCGTTGACGGTTTCAACCCCTTAGCAGTTATCGAGGCCATGAAGAGAAAGAAAGAACTTCTCTTAAAGGGCGAAGGTCCTTGCCTAATGGACGTTGTAACCTACCGTTACGGCGGACACTCTCCTTCAGACTCTATGAGTTACCGTACTCCCGAAGAAGTTGCGGCTTGGAAGGAATTCGACCCAATCGTTACTTACAGAAAAGCGCTCGTTGACGCTAAAGTTGCATCCGACGGCAAATTCGACGAAATTCTCGGCTCTATCAGCGAAAGAATGCTCAAACTTTGCAAACTTGCTGCAGACACCGAAAAATCTCCCTACCTCGATTTCAAGGCTGACCCCTACTACGTTGAAAACCTTATGTTCTCTAACGGCAAAATCGAAAGAATGGAAGACAGAGACGTTGAAATCGGCAAAGACGTTAAGATTCCTTTGGAAGAAAACCCCAGAGTTAAACAAATTGCAGGCAAACTCCGTTACGCTTTCGACGAGAAAGGTCAGTTAGTTTCTAATATGAAACGTTACAATATCCGTGACGGCTTATTCGAGGCTATCGCAGACAGATACTATAAAGACCCCACTCTCACCTCTTACGGTGAAGACGTTCGTGACTGGGGCGGTGCGTTCGCAGTTTACAAAGGACTTACCGAGGCTCTTCCCTATCACAGACTATTCAACTCACCTATTTCCGAGGCTGCTATCGTTTCAAGTGCAGTAGGCTACGGCTTATGCGGTGGTAGAGTTATCGTAGAACTTATGTACGCCGACTTTATGGGCAGAGCGGGCGACGAAATCTTTAACCAACTTGCTAAGTGGCAAGCAATGAGTTCAGGTATTCTAAAAATGCCCGTAGTTCTACGCGTATCCGTTGGTTCTAAATACGGCGCTCAACACTCTCAAGACTGGGTAGCCCTTCCCGCGCACGTTCCAGGCTTAAAGGTTTGCTTCCCTGCAACTCCTTACGACGCTAAGGGCTTAATGAACTCTGCTCTAAACGGCACCGACCCCGTAATCTTCTTTGAAAGCCAAAGAATTTACGACAAGGGCGAAGAATTTAGAAAAGAGGGCGTTCCCGAAGGATACTACGAAATTCCGCTTGGCGAACCCGATATCAAGAGAGTTGGTAGCGACATTACCATCTTAACTATCGGTGCAACCCTTTACAAAGCGGTTGAGGCTGCTAAGATTCTTTCTGAAAAATACGGCGTTGAGGCTGAAATTATCGACGCTAGGTCAATCGTTCCTTTCAACTACGAAAAAGTTATTGAATCAGTTAAGAAGACCGGCAGAATTATTCTTGCGTCCGACGCTTGCGCTAGAGGTTCTATCCTTAAAGATATGGCTGCAAACATTACCGAACTTTGCTTCGATTATCTCGACGCTCCTCCCGTTGTTTGCGGTGCTCAAAACTGGATTACTCCTCCATACGAATTCGACGCAGAGTTCTTCCCCCAAGCAGAATGGATTATCGACTACATCAACGATAAGATTCTTCCTCTTAAGGGTCACGTTAGCAAGATTAATACTTCTAACGCAGAATTTATTAGAAAATCTAAAAAAGGTGTATAATAATTTTAGGGGAGCGTTTGCTCCCCTTATTTTTTATTAAAGTTTATGGAATTTAAGTTTATTCGCTCGGATATAACCGACCCACAATTTAATATTGCCTCCGAAGAATATCTTTTAAAGCAAACCAACGGGTTTTACGTTTATTTGTGGAGAAACAGCCCCGCCGTTATTATAGGCAAAAACCAAAACACCTTACTAGAAGTAAATCTTGGTTTCGCTAACCATAAGGGCATAAAAGTTGTAAGGCGACTAACCGGTGGCGGTGCAGTCTATCACGACCTAAATAACGTTTGTTACACGGTTATAGCACCCTATAACGCTGAACTTAACGGCTATATAGAGTTTACCCGACCGGTTATAGAATTTTTAAATTCTCTCGGCGTTAAAGCGGAATTTTCGGGCAGAAACGATATATGTATAGGCGATAAAAAGATTTCGGGCAACGCGCAAGTGGTTTACAAAGATAGAATAATGCATCACGGCACAATACTTTTCGATACCGACCTATCCGTTTTAGACGGCGTTTTAGTAGAGAATAAACTTAAAATTCAATCTAAAGGCATAAAGAGTAACCGAGCAAGAGTTACCAATGTTAAAAAGCATTTAACCCAGCCTATAACGAGTGAGCAGTTCTTCAATTGCTTATGTGAGCATCTAAAAAAAGATTTGCCATCCTACTCTTTTACCGATACCGATATAGAGAAAATAAATTATTTGGTTAAAACTAAGTTCTCCACTTACGAGTGGAATATAGGCTCGTCGCCTATCGGAACTAATAAGTTCGACGCTAGATTTGATTTCGGAACTCTTTCGCTAATATTCGATTTAGATAAAGGGCTAATTAAAAACGCTCAAATTTTCGGCGACTACTTTGCCTTAGACGGACTAGACCGGTTTATAACCAACCTTAACGGAATTAAAT
>JAFZIB010000061.1 GCA_017554545.1 Clostridia bacterium | reverse complement strand
TAGCAGGTATAAGAAACAGAGGTATTCCTGCCGAGGCGTTAAAGGATTTCTGTGCAAGAATAGGCGTTTCTAAAGCAAATTCCGAAGTGCAAATTTCTTATTTAGAGGCTTGCGTAAGAGATTATTTAAACGCAAACGCCGAAAGAGCGATGGGCGTGCTTAAACCTTTAAAAGTGACCATTTCTAATTATCCCGACGGTCAAACCGAACAAATGGATTTTGAAATGAATCCAAATCTCGAGAGCAAACCCACAAGAAAAATATCTTTTAGCAAAAATATTTATATCGACGCCGACGACTTCTCGCTCGCGCCTCCGCCTAAATATTTCCGCCTTAAAAAAGACGGTTACGTAAGACTTAAAAACGCGTATATTATAAAGTGTGACGAAGTTTTGTTTAACGAAGACGGCTCGGTTAAGGAACTAATCTGTTCGTATATTCCCGAAAGCCGTAGCGGTAGCGACACTTCGGGTATGAAAGTTAAGGGCGTTATTCAATGGGTGGACGAGAACACTTGTGTTGACGTGCAAATCCGTCAATACGGCTATTTGCTAAACGACGAAGAATACGCAGGTCAAGACTTCTCAGAGAGAATGAACGCTAACTCGGTTAAAATTTTTAACGGCAAGGTAGAGCCCTATTGCATTGAAAACGACGACGATAGACCTTATCAACTTATGCGTACCGGCTACTTTAAGTTGCTAGAAGTAAAGGGCGAAAAGATTTTATCCGAAATAGTATCTCTAAAAGACAATTTTAACGCAAAAAAATAGGTGAGAGTATGCAAAAAGTAAGATTTAGTTTAAATAACGGCAAAAATATCGACGTAGAACTCTATCCCGAACACGCGCCGATTTCGGTTGAAAACTTTTTAGATTTAGTTAAAAGCGGTTTTTATAACGGACTTTGCTTTCACAGAGTAATTCCGGGATTTATGATTCAGGGCGGTGGATTCGTAGCCCTTCCCGACGGCTCGCTAAGAGATAAAAAAGCGCCCAGAACTATTAAGGGCGAGTTCGCTATGAACGGCGTTAAAAACGACCTACATCACGGTCCGGGCGTTCTTTCTATGGCTAGAACTATGTTTCCCGACTCGGCGTCTTCACAATTTTTTATCTGCGTTGACGACGTTTTTCACCTAGACGCGCAATACGCCGCTTTCGGTAAGGTTTGCGACGAGGAAAGTTTAAACGTAGCAATAGAGATTTCTACGGTAGAAACGACTTCTTGGGGATACTACGACGATATTCCCGTAGAGCCTATCGTTATCGAAAAGGCTACCGTTATAGAAGAATAAAATATCAAACAAATGGACCGAGCGTGATTTTTGCTCGGTCTTTTTAAGGAGAAGGTTATGAAAAAGTTTTTAGTTTCACTACTAACCGCGTTAACGGCAATAAGTTGCGCTTTCGGGCTAGTTGCTTGCGGTGGTTCAGGCTCGCAAGGTGGGCAAGGAAACGGCGGAGGCGAAGGAGGCGGCAGTACACCTCCCGGTCACACTCACTCTTATTCTGCTATTTACGTTAAAAACGACAACGAGCATTACCGTAAATGTGAATGCGGTGAAGTATCCGATTCGGGCGTTCACTCTATTACTAACGGCGTTTGTACGGTTTGTGGATATAAAACTCCTTCTCAAGGTTTAACTTTTACCTTAAGGAGCGATAACACTTACGAAGTTTCAGGCTTGGGTGCTTGCGTAGATAGTAATTTGGTTTTACCTTATACTCATAACGGATTGCCCGTTACCTCAGTAGGCAAAGACGCCTTTGCGACTCAAACCCATATAACTAGCCTATACATTCCAGATAGCATTACCGAGTTAAGAGAAAAAGCATTTCAGTATTGCACTTCTCTTACCGACGTGGTAATGTCAAACAACTTGCAAAAAATAGAAAGTGCGGTTTTCTACGGTTGCAACGCGCTTAACTATAACGAGATAGATAACGTTAAATATTTAGGCAACGACGACAACAAATACCTTTTAGCAATGTCTATGGTAAATAAAGATGCAAGCAACTTGTTTATCGACGAGCATTGTAAAGTTATAAACGCGAGTGCTTTTAAAGATAGCCAGTATCTTGTTGGCGTGCTACTTCGCGAAGGAATGGTTCACGTTGGCGAATCGGCTTTTTCTATGTGTAAAAAACTTAGAGAAATAGCATTTCCTAAAACGGTAATTTCCGTAGGCTATATGGCGTTTTACGGTTGTAGTGCACTAGAGGAGGCAACCTTCCACGACACTATCGTAAGCGTAGGTTCAAGCGTCTTCGATGGTTGTACTAGTTTAGTTTATAACGTTAAAAACGGCGTAAAATATCTTGGTATTCCCGGTAAGGAATTTATAGTTGCAGTTGGCTCGGTAGAACAAAGACCAACTTCTATCACCATAGACGATACCTGTAAGGTTATAGCGGGCGGAGCGTTTATCAGAAATTATAAACTGGTATCTGTAGCGATAGGCGAAAACGTTAAAACGATTGGCAAGTCGGCTTTTGATAGTTGTAGCGCGCTAGAAAGTATTTCCTTTCCAAACAGCGTAACGCTCGTAGAAGGCTATGCGTTCAGCGATAGCGCACTTAAAACGGTTACTTTAAATAGCAACCTAAAGATTGTAGGTGAGTTTGCGTTTTATAACTGCGACGATTTAGTAAGCGCAAATTTACCCGATAATCTAGAAAGATTAAGCAATGGTGCCTTCTACTCTTGCGAAAAATTAACCAGTATCGTTATTCCCAACAAACTATACGCTATAGAGGAACAAACTTTTAGCGTGTGCTACGCGCTTAAAACGGCAACGCTAGGAAGTGGAATAAAGGTTATAGGAAAAGACGCGTTCTCTGGCAGTACTACTCTTCATACGGTTAACATGCAAAATGGAGTAACCGAAATAGGCGACCTTGCATTCCTTCAATGCTCGGCGTTAAGGACTATAAATTTTGCAGGTAGCAAGGCAGAATGGAGCGCAATCGTTAAATCTCCTTCTTGGAATTTCTACGCAGGTAGTTTTACCGTTTACTGCACCGACGGAAACGCAACGAAATAATTAAACGAAAAGTAAAAAACCGAGCAATTTGCTCGGTTTTTTTCGTTTTAAAACACTTCTCTTACGGCTAAAATTTTACCGTTTAGTCCGTCTATAAGTAGGGCTTTTAGGTTGCCGTCTTTACCTATTAAGCCGGCGTAGTAATAAGGTTTATCGTCTTTAACTATAACCCTAAGTCTAATTTCTCCGTTAAAATTTCCGTTTTCGTCCTCATAGTTTTCTATTAGAGTTTTTTGCTCTTTAAGTAACGAGGAGAGGGCGTCTTTATAAGATAATGTGCCTTCGGGCAGGGTGGAACGCATAGTTATAGGATAGGATTTTGAGCCGACTATCAGTTCAACCATAAACTCGTTAGCCGTAAACTCGTCTATCTTTATACTGCAAGTTAGCGCGCCCTTAACGGCGTTAAGGGTAAACTTTTTAGAGTATTCGGTGCTGTTATATTTAAACTGCAAAAGATACTCTGTTTGGCTTGTTTCGTCCGCCTTTAGCGTGAAATTTAGCGCCCACTCTTTGTCGCCTATTTTCCCGTCGTTTAAAAAGGGCGTTTCTTTAAAACCGTAAACGGATTTAAGGCTATACTCGTTTTCGCCTAAATAGACCTTATCGTGCAACTGACTTAAATAGGGGGTTAAATCTTCTTGATTTTTACAACCGCTGAAGGTTAGCGTAGAACAAAAGGTTACGGCGAGTAAAAGAAAAACCACTCCCAACTTTTTAATAAAACTTTTCATAAAAATCACCTTAAAAAAAGATATGCTCTATTATTGCGATAAATTACTTTTATAAAAAATTGCCAATAGGTTGATTTTATTTTTAAAATTTGGTAAAATAACTTTAGATTATTTAAGGAAGATTATATGAAAAAATTAGTTATTAGAACGGTAGCCATAACGGTATGCGCGATTTTGTTGGGCGCTAGTTTGCTTTACGGAATGTTCGCCTTGTTTTTCCCTAAGGCTTTAGCCAACGCTTTTTACAGTATGGGCGCAAACGCCACGGCAGTTAAATTTTACGAAAAACAATGCAAAAAGACGGAGGATTTCGAAGACCTATACTTGCTTTTGGTAAGGGGCGACTCGTTTAACGACAGCGCGCGCCTAGCAAAGTGGGGCAAGGTAATGGTAGAAAAGGAAGGCTTTTCGGAGTTTTGTAAAACCAAAGACGGCGACGGAGAAATTACCGCCGAAGAAATTATTGAGGGCAAATACGTTTTAGCGCTACTTTGGGAAGAAAACTTTGCAGTAGCAGTTGACGCCGCTAAAAAGTGCGTAGAAAACGAATATACCGAGTATAATCCCTTCTATATGCTATACGCCGAGCCAAACACGGGCATCAGGGCGAGCGCCTTTACTAGCGTTATCGGTATTCTTAACGAAATGATGTCTTCACTTAGCGAGCAAGAAAAGGTCTTTGCAAAAGCAGATATTAACGCAATGTATATTCTTCAAACCAAATAATTATTAAACCTACCTACTCGGTAGGTTTTTTATTTTAACTTTATTTTTATAAACCCTTTGACTAAAACTATATATTATTGTAAAATATCGGTATGGAAAAATTTAAGGATACTAACTTAATTAAAGAAAACGGTTCTAAAGCCTTTTTTATAATGATTTCGCTATACGTCTTTTCGTCGATAATAGCGTCGGCTTTGCTATCGTTAATCAAAAACGAATTAGTAAATCAAATTATATCCCTTTTAGTTTCTCCCGTGAGCATGGCAGTAGTGCTAATTTTTTATCACAAAACGGCAAAAGCGAAGGCAAAGGAGATTTTGGGGGCTAAAAGGTTTTCTCCCGTATATATTTTTAGCGCAGTTTTGTTATCGGTTGCAATGTTTTTAGGGCTAGGCTTTATCAACGAACTAATTGCAAAAGGCTTAACCATACTTGGTCTTAAAGCCTCGGGCGTAAGTTTAAATATCGATAGAGTTTATAAAGTGATTTTATACTCTATATTGCTTGCCGTTCTTCCCGCGATAGTAGAAGAAACTTTTTTTAGAGGGCTAATTTTACACTCGCTCAGAGGCGCAAAGATAATACCTACGGTTTTAACTTCCGCCTTAGTTTTCGCGCTATATCACGGTAGCGCCACTCAACTCGTTTATCAATTTATTTTCGGCTGTTTTTTAGCCTTGTTAACTATAAAGTCAAAAAGCGTAATTCCCGCGATAATTTCACACTTTATCAACAATTTTGCAATAATAATTTTAACCTATTTTAAGGTGGCGGTTAATCTTTTTAATTCCTACCTTATCGCTCTGGGTTTAATATGCTTATTCGGTTTTATTTGTATCTGCGTCTTTTACGATAAACCGTCGCAAGTTAAATTTAACGGCACGGTTAAAGGGTTTTATTCAATATATTTTGTTTTTGCAACTTGCATTTGCCTAATCTTTATAATCGGAGGGCTATTTAGTGGTAAAAATTAATATCGTTGCAGTCGGCAAGGTTAAAGAAAACTATTTTTTAGACGGCATAAAAGAATACGCAAAGCGCCTAGGTAGGTTTTGCGAATTTTCCATAACCGAAGTGCCCGAAGAAAACTATTCTAAAGTGGACGAAAAACTCATAGAAAAAATCAAAGAAAAAGAAGCTACGGCAATATCTAGCCACCTTAAAGGCAAGGTTTTTGCCATGGCGATAGAGGGTAAAAAATATTCTAGCGAAAGTTTTGCTACCCTAATAAAAAACACCGTAGATTTAGGCTCGGGCGTTATCACCTTCGTAATAGGCGGTTCGTACGGCTTGCACCAAGATATTAAACGCCGTTCAGACGGGCTTATATCCTTTTCGGATATGACTTTTCCTCACACCTTTTTTAGACTAATGCTCATCGAACAAATTTATAGGGCGTTTAGCATAATCGAAGGTAGCGCGTATCACAAATAATTCATACCATAATGTATGAACGTTTTGCAAAAATTAGATTGTTTTATTAGGTCGTTTAAGGGCGAAAAGGGGATAGTCGGCACGGCTCTTTCGGGCGCGCCTATCTGGTATTTTTGCGTAAGAAAAACGGCTTATCCCACTATAATCGCACAGTATTCAATTCACGCTAGGGAGTATATAACCACCCTACTTGCGCTAGAGCAAATAAAAGATTTTTGCCGTTTTGGTAAAAAGGGCACGGTATATTTTTTGCCTATGTTAAACCCCGACGGAGTGCAAATTTGCCTAACGCAAAACCCGCTTTATAAAGCCAACGGGCGAGGCGTGGACTTAAACGTAAACTTTAACGCCAACTGGGGAACAGGCGAAAAAAATCAAACGGAAGCAGGTAGCGAAAATTATATAGGTTTAGCCCCCTTTTCAGAACCCGAAACTCGCGCGCTTAAAGATTTTACCCTTTTTATCAATCCTGACTTAACGCTTAGTTGTCATAGCAAAGGCGAGGAGATTTACTATCAGTTTTTTCAAACGGGAAAAAGGCTTAAAAGGGACTTAGCTTTTGCCCAAATCGTTAGAGAGCAAACGGGATACGATATTAAGGCTACGCCAAATTCTGCAGGTGGATACAAAGACTGGTGCGTTAAATGGTTAAAAATACCGTCAATCACGATAGAGGTAGGTAGCGACGACTTAACCCACCCGATAGGCGAAAGATATTTAACTCAAATTTATCAAAAAAACCAAGGCGTAATAAGGGCGCTTACGGAGAGCGAAAAATGGAATTAAAATTTATGTTAGAGGCGATACGCCAAGCAGAAAAAGCGCTTTTAATCGACGAAGTGCCAATCGGCGCCGTAATAGTTAAAGACGGCAAGATAATATCAAGGGCTTATAACCAAACGGAGAAAACGCAAAACGCAGTTAAACACGCAGAGATTATAGCCATAGAAAAGGCGTGTAAAAAACTTAAGAGTTGGCGACTAGACGGTTGCGAAATTTACGTAACGGCAGAGCCCTGCCCAATGTGCGCAGGCGCAATTTGTAACGCTAGAATACCTAAGGTTTATTTCGGAACGCACGAGCCCAAGAGTGGTTGCGCCGAAAGTAAATATCCCGTGCTAACCGATAGCGGATTAAACCATAACGCGACGTTTTTGGGCGGAATAGAAAAAGAGGCGTGTTCAAGCCTATTAAAAAACTATTTTAAGGCAAAGAGAAAAAGAAAAACCCTTGACTAATCTTTAAAATAGTTGTAAGATATAGTTGTACTATATGTACGTAAAGTTACATTAGGAGAAAAAAATATGATTACACACGGCAACACTATCGAAATTCTTGCAGGCAATTCTAACAGACCGTTGGCAGAAGCCGTTGCAAGTGCGCTCAAAATTCCCGTTTCTTCAGCGGAAGTGGGCAAGTTTTCCGACGGAGAAATTTGCATAACCCTTCCCGATACCGTTAGAGGTAAAGATATCTTTATTATTCAATCTACCTCTTATCCGGTAAACGACAACTTTATGGAACTTTTAATTATGATTGACGCGTGCAAGAGGGCGTCTGCAGGTAGAATCACCGCAGTTATGCCTTATTTTGGATACGCTCGTCAAGACAGAAAGGCTCGTCCTCGTGACCCGATTACCGCAAAACTTTGCGCAGACATCTTAACGGCTGCGGGCGCAGACAGAGTAATGACTATGGATTTACACGCAGCGCAAATTCAAGGCTTTTTCGATATCCCCGTGGACCATCTCTACGGCGCTCCGTTGCTTGCTAAATACTACAAGAACAAAATGAACGAAGACTGGGTAGTAGTTTCTCCCGACGTTGGTAGCGTTGGCAGAGCAAGAAACTTCGCTTCTAGAGTAGATGCGTCACTCGCTATCGTGGACAAGCGTCGTCCCAAAGCAAACGCTATCGAAGTTATGAACGTTATCGGCGACGTACAAGGCAAAACCTGCTTAATGGTTGACGATATGATTGATACCGCAGGTACTATCTGTCAAGGCGCAGAGGCTCTTATCAAAAACGGCGCTAAAGAAGTTTACGCTTGTTGTACTCACGGTGTATTCAGCGGTCCTGCAATGGAAAGAATTACTAAGTCACCCATCAAGGAACTTGCAGTTCTCGACACGATAGATATGCCCGAAAGCGTAAAGAACAATTCCAAGATTAAGATTTTATCTTCGGCAAAAGCGTTGGCAAAAGCGATTACCGCGGTTTACTCCGATTCTTCGCTATCTGCTATCTACGAAGACTAATTTTATTACAGTTTACACTAAAGCCGTTTTGCATAAAAACGGCTTTTTGTTCGGAGAAAGTATATGAAACTAATAGTAGGGCTAGGTAATCCCGACAAGGAATACCTAAACACCTTTCACAACTTAGGCTTTATGGCTGTCGATAAGGCGCTAGACTCGCTAGGTTTAGAGTGTAACAAATCTAAATGCAGAGCCCTAATTTGCGAAACTAAAATAGGTAGAGAAAAGGTAATTTTCGCCAAACCCCAAACATATATGAACCTAAGCGGAGAAAGCGTTAGAGAACTAATAAACTTTTATAAAATTCCGCTAGAGGACTTGATAGTAGTTTACGACGATTACGATATGCCCAAAGGCACGCTCCGTTTAAGAGAAAACGGCTCGGCAGGCACGCACAACGGTATGAAAAATATCGTTAAAGAGTTAGGCTCAGAAAATTTTGCCCGCATACGAGTTGGTTTTAGACCGCAACAAGAGAATAAAATTCCACTATTAAACCTTGTTTTAAGCGGAATTAAAGCGGAAGATAAGCCGGTGTTCGAAAAGGCTTTAACTTGTGCGTCGGAGGCAATCGTAGAATTTGCCAAAGGACAACCCTTTCAGCGCATAATGCAAAAATACAACGGCAACGCCAACTAAAAAATTTGCCGTTCGTTCGTATATATGCTAGATAAATTTTTACAATTTAATAACCCGTCTAATTCGGTTTTACAACTAAAAGACGCACTCCGCCAAGGCATGCCTTCGGCGGTTTTCGGCGTTCCCGAAAGCTTTAAAAATTATCTGGTATCCACAATCGAAAAGCCCGTTTTATACGTCGTTAAAGACTACGTTACGGCAATGAACGCGGTTAGAGATATTAAGGATTTTTCTGATAAATCTGCAGTTTATATTCCGCCAAGAGACGAAACTTTAATTTTTGCAAAGGCGTTCTCTAAAGATAGCGTGTTCGCGCGTTTAGAGGCAATTAGTAAAATTAAAGAAACCAACGTAATAATAGTCACCGCTCAAGCGCTTATGCAAACGCTATGTACCTCGGTTAAAACGCTAAGCGTTAGCGTAAACGACCAAACGGATTTAGAGCAAATTATAAAAACTCTAGTTAGTTGCGGTTACGAAAGATGCGAGGGACTGAGCGGTAAAGGTCAATTTTGCGTTAGGGGTGACGTTATAGACGCGTATCCGGTAAATTACGAAAACCCCATAAGAATAGACTTTTTCGGCGACCAAGTCGAAAGCATAAAGCAATTCGACCTAGAAAGTAGAAAGACTGTAAAATACGACAATTGCGCGCTAATAATTCAAGCGGGCGAGTTTATATTCGACGAGCAAGACAAAAAGGCTTGTTTAGAAAAAATGAAATTATCGCTATCAAAAGCAGATAAAAGGGCAAAACCAAGGCTAAAGGAACTTTGCGACGAGTTGTCGTTAGCGATTGAAAACTCCGATTACGACGCGTTATCGGTTTTAGCACCGTTATGTAAAAATTCGGGCAAACTCACAGACCTTTTACCACCCGAAACCGTAGTGGTAATTAACGACGGCAAGCAAGTTTACGACCTTGCAACCCTTACCGAAAAGGAACAGACCGAAAGGTTTAATTCGCTATCGCAAGAGGGTGAAGTTTTCCCCTTTTTACAAGAGTATTTTTACTCGGTGGAGGACGTTAAAAAGCAACTTAACCGTTTTCTCAACGTAGGCGTATCCACCCTATCTTCAATAAATCCTTTTTTTAATCCGCTTAAAATAATCAATCCTACCGTTAGTGGCGTAAGCAACTACCATAACGCCTATCAGGAAGTGTTTAACGACGTTAAGAACTGGCTACGCACGGGGTATAGGGTTTTAATTTGTACCGACGGAGCAAAGCGCGCAAGTATTTTGTGTGACGATTTAGGTCAACGCGATATCCCCTCTAAAACGGGCGAGGTTTTAAGTGAGAAATCAGTTACCGTAACCGACTTAAAATTATCTTCGGGCTTCGTTTTACACGAGGAAAAAATCGCTCTGTTAGGTAGTGGTAATTTATACAACAAGCCCTACGCTGCTAGGCGAATAAAGAGTAAAAAACAAACCTTTTTCAACGCGCCCGAAGTGGGTGATTATTGCGTTCACGAAGTTCACGGTATAGGCAGAGTTTTAGGCAACAAAAAGATATCCACAACAGAGGGGACTAAAGACTACGTTTCGGTAGAATATTCGGGCGGTGACGTTTTGTATATCCCCGTTGAACAAATGGATATTCTAACCAGATACCTTGGCGCAGAAAAACGCCCAAAACTTTCTAAAATAGGCGGAAAAGATTTTGAGCGTATAAAGAAAAACGTTAGAGAGAGCATAAAGAAAATGTCGTTCGATTTAAAAAAACTTTACGCCGAGAGAAAGGAACAAAAAGGGTTTAGTTTTATAGACGACGAAGAACTTTCCGGCGCTTTCGACGCCTCGTTTTCGTACGAGGAAACGGCTGACCAACTAACCGCCATAAAAGAGATAAAACGGGATATGTTATCTAGCGGAGTAATGGACAGATTAGTCTGTGGCGACGTGGGGTTCGGCAAGACCGAAGTGGCGTTTAGAGCGGCGTTTAGGGCGATAGCCAACGGCAAGCAAGTAGCAATGCTAGCGCCCACCACCATTTTAACCGAACAGCACTATAACACCGCAATCGAAAGGTTTAAGGATTTCGGCGTTAAAATAGTCTGCCTAAACAGGTTTAAAACGCCTAAACAACAAGCGCAAATAGTGCAAATGCTAAAAGAGGGTAGCGTGGATATGGTAATAGGCACGCACAGACTGCTCGGAAAGGATATAGCCTTTAAGGATTTGGGGCTTTTAATACTCGACGAAGAACAGCGTTTCGGCGTTGAGCACAAAGAAAAGATAAAACTCTTAAAAAACAACGTTGACGCGCTCACTTTAACCGCAACGCCCATTCCACGAACATTGCATATGTCGCTTTCGGGCATAAGGGAAATAAGCACTATAAACACCCCGCCCAAAAAGAGATTGCCCGTACAGACCTACGTTACCGAAGAAACGGACGCTTTAATAAAAGACGCCGTTAGTAGAGAAATTAATCGTGGCGGGCAAGTATTCGTATTATATAACCGCGTAGAAGACATCAATTCGTACGCGCAACGCCTAGAAAAACTAATCCCCGGCATAAAAATTACCGTTGCCCACGGACAGATGGAAGAAAGGCGATTAGAAAACAACGTTATGCAATTTTATAGGGGAGAGAGCGACCTATTGCTTTCTACCACCATTATAGAAAACGGAATAGACCTACCGAAAGCCAACACTTTAATAGTAATAGACGCCGATAGACTAGGGCTATCTTCTCTATACCAACTAAAAGGCAGAGTGGGAAGGAGCGATAGGCTAGCGTACGCGTATTTTACCTATAAGCGCGACAAGATTTTAACTTCTACGGCTCAAGAAAGACTGAGCGCAATCGTAGAATTTGCCGAAATGGGTAGTGGAATAAAAATCGCAATGCGCGACCTTGAAATTAGGGGCGCAGGCAATATCTTAGGCGCTGAACAACACGGGCATATGGACAAAATAGGCTACGAGTTGTATTCTAAATTGCTCCGAGAAGAACTTTCGGGCAAAGACGAGCCTATGCCCGAACTGGATATTAGGGTAACGGCGTATATTCCGGACGACTACGTAGAAAGCAACGCCTCGCGAATGGATATCTATAAGCAGATTGCTGAAATCGACTCGGAAATGGCGGTGGACGAGATAATCAGTTCGCTAAAAGAGGTTTACGGAGCAATTCCGGAGGAAACCCTAAACTTAATCGACATAGCAATCGTAAAGCGATTGGCATCTAAATTAAAGGTAAAAGAGATAGAGGTAACCAACTCGGAAACGGCGCTAATTTTCGGCGATTACACGGCTTTTTCCGACCCAAAACTACTAACTGCAATAGACTGTTTTGGCAGTAGAGTTAAAATTTGTATGTCGGGAACGCCCAAATTAGAATTTACTCAAAAATTCGCAAGCAACGCCGATATGCTTAAGGAATTGAAAGAATTTTTGCTTTTAGCCTTAAAATAAAAGAGTTTTACTAAAGTAAAAACCGATAAATATCGTAAAAACGATTGCAATTTTTGCAAATATAGTTTATACTAAATCGGTATAGAAGTTTAATTGATAACTTGGGAGATAATATATGAAAAAAAGATTAATTGCAATCGTATGCTTAATAATGACCTTTATTATGGGCTTGGCGTGTTTATCCGGTTGCAGACTAATTACTACCGATAGCGATAAGGATATGCAACAAGTAGTTGCAAAAGTTAGCATTGAAAACGGTGTAGAAGACAAGATTTACAAGCAAGATTTAATCGTTGCTTATCTTAACTACGGCTACACCTACGTTCAAAGCTACGGCTATTCTTTAGAAAAAACTTTCAATTTAATTTTAGACGGCATTATTAAAGACCGTATTTTAGTGCAAAATGCTATGAAGGAACTTTCTAGCGAATATCACACCTCCGGCGCGGACGTATATAACGTAGAAAAATATCTCGATAGCACGGAAATCGTAGAGGCTAAATATCTTGCTATGAGCGGTATCGTAGGTATGGTTGAGTCTTTCTTAGAAAACGTAACTCAACACGAAGGACACTCTCACGAGGTTTCTTATAAAGACACTATCCCCGGTGAGATTAGAACTGCTCCCAAGAACGCTACCGTTAAAGAGGATGAACTTTCCGACCCGGAAAAGTCAGAATACGTACAAAAATTCGAAAATCAAGGTATCACTTCTGCAAACGCAATCGACGAGAAAGAAGGTCACGACGTTGCCGAGTGTAGAGAGGCGTTCAACAGAGCCGTTAACGTATTAAAAATTAACAACCTTTTAGGCGCTGGCTACAACGGTAAAGACTTAACCACTTCCGATTACTATAAGACGATAGTAAAACAATATTACGAAAGCACTTTAATCACCAAGTATCGTAACGGTATGATGGCAAAAGAGAGAGCAAAAGTTGATTTTGCAGACCTTGAACAAGAATATCAAAACATGCTCGAAGAACAAAGCGCTTGGAACAACGAAGAATTCGTTACTGCGTTAGGTTCAAGTTCAATCAGCAAGCCCGTTCTTTTCGGCGCTAACGGAACTTACGGCTACGTTTACAATATTTTACTTGGCGTAAGCGATATCCAAAACACCAAGATTAAGGCAATCGACGCAAACTTATCTAATGCGGAAAAAGAATTAAAAAGACGTGAAATTTTAAGCGGTACGACCGTAGTTGACCTACGTGACACTTGGATTACCGCAGGTTACAGTTTCGACGCAGACGCTAAGGTGTTCACCGGCGACTACACCTTTGCAAATGACGGCGCTAACAGCCTTAAATTCCAAGGCGAAGTTAGACTTGCAGACGGAGCAACCGAAGGCAAAGAAGAATTCAGTGCAACCTCCACCGTTATGGACTTAGACGAGTTCGTTGCAATGATGGAAGAATACGTTTACGGTCAAGCAACCCTAGATAGAAACGGCGTAGAAAATACCGGTTCTTACTACGGTGGCGCTAAGTTCGACGGCGAAGTAGTAGAATACAAGGCAAAAATGCAAGAGTTGTTATTTGCTTTCTCTACCGACAGCGGTTCGCTCAACAACGAAAACGGTTATCTAATTAAACCTCCGGTTGACGGCGCAAACAGCGAAGAATACGTTAAAACCTTTGCCGACGCAGGTAGAAAACTTTTAGATATGGGTGGCAAGAGTTACCTTATCGTAGCGTCTGATTACGGCTATCACATAATGTTCTTCTCCGAAGTTTATAGCGTAGGCGAAGCAGTTGCAGACAACCTAGTAGATTATTTAAGCGCAAACTTCGCTTTATCTAGCGAATATGCAAGTTGGCAAGAATATTACCAAGCAATGATGGCGGATTGGAGCGAATGGGAAGACACCAACAACTTCTTATACGTTTTACAAGAATCTCTAACGAACGCTAAGGTGACCAACAAATTAAACGTTTACGAAAAGAACGTTGCTAACAAATATTTATACGAACAAGAAGGTTGCGTAGTTAAATACGAAAAGGCGTACGCAGATTTATTAAAAGCGTAGTTTATAAATTAAATTATTAGGGCGAAACTTTTAAGGTTTTGCCCTTTTTTACGGATATGGTTATTTATTTCGACACGGAAACCACCGGACTTAGACCGGGGAGTATTTGTCAGTTGTCTTACGTTATGCAAGATAAAAACGGGGCAAAGGCAAAGAATATGTTTTTTAAGGTAGATTACGTAGAACCCGGAGCACAAGCCGTGCACGGTTTCTCCGTTTACGATTTAAATAGACTTTCAAATGGTAAAACTTTTGCCGATAGAATAGCCGAAATTTTAGCCGACTTTAATAGTGCCGACTTAATCGTTGCGCACAACTCGTCTTTCGATATTTCTTTCTTTAGAGCGGAGTTTGATAGATTAGGTTTAACCTTGCCCGATTATAACACCTTTTGCTCAATGAAAAAATCCCTTACGTTATGCAAAATTGCAAGAAAAAGCGGAGGATATAAATATCCAAAATTATCTGAGTTATGCGCGTTTTTAGGCGTTGACGACGCTACTATTAAAGATACTTGTAAAAAATTATACGGCTCTAATGCCGGCTTTCACGACGCGCGTTTCGATACGACGGCTTTGTATCTCGCAGTAAATCGCGCAATGAAAGATAAAGAAGAATTTACAGCAATAAATAATTTACTATAGGAGTTATTATGGAAATCAGTTTTTTAGACGTGTTTATTACGGTATTTTCCCTAGTGTTAATGGCAGTTCCAGGTTACGTTTTAGTAAAAACTAAACTTTTAACCGAAAAGGGAAGCGCACCGCTATCTACCTTCGTTTTATACGCCAGCCAAACCTTGCTCGTGTTTATGAGTTTCCAAAAAGGCGGATATACACCCGAAATAGGCTTAAATATGCTTTGGTGTTTACTTTTAACCGCCGTAGTTTATATAGCAATGGCTTGCATTATGTATTTGTGCGTTAGAAATAAAAACAAGGAGTCAAGGCTCGACTGCGTTAGATACGCAGGCGTTTTTAGTAACGCAGGATTTTTAGGTTTTCCGCTACTTCAAGCGTTATACGGAGGCACGGCTTTTCTTGCCGAAGTAATGTTATACGGCGCAGCGGTAGTGGCTATGT
This sequence comes from Clostridia bacterium, assembly GCA_017554545.1. Taxonomy (GTDB): domain Bacteria; phylum Bacillota; class Clostridia; order Christensenellales; family Borkfalkiaceae; genus UBA1259. The sequence goes on along the minus strand of JAFZIB010000061.1, from coordinate 1,659 downwards.
TTAACGTGCTTAACTGGACGCTAGGCGTTTATATGATGACGGGCGACAGAAAGGAAATTTCCTTAAAGAAAATCTTCTTAAATCCCGTTATTATTGCAGTAGTTATCGGCTTCGTGCTATTAATTACTATTCAAAAGCCTTTATACGACGTTGCAAACGCTAGTCCAAAATTAGATTCGGTTATAACCAAAATTTTAGATTCGTTTAGCGCAATCGGAAACACGGTAACTCCTCTTTCTATGGCGGTTATCGGTATGAAACTTGCAACCGTTAACTTAAAGGACTTATTGTTAGATAAATGGGCGTACGTTACCGCTTTCTTCAAACTTATCGGTATGTCGTTACTAACCATTTTAATAGTTGCTTTCTTGCCCGTTGCAGACTCGGTTAAATACGTTATGTTCTTCTTAATGAGTATGCCTACCGCCGCAAGCGCAACGCTGTTTGCCGTTAAGTTTAACAAGGATAGCAAGAGCGCGTCAATCTACTTGCTACTCAACACCGTTTTATCAATCGTTACCGTTTCGGTTATGTTCTTATTGTTTAAAGCCGTACTTGCTTTATAGGAAAACACCATGAAAAGACGATATCTCGTTTCCTTAATGGAAAAGGCACAATTTAATAAAGAGTTTTTTGACACCACTTTAAATACTTTTGACCAACTCGTACAAAAGAACGCGCTAGACAATCTACTCGATATTGTTAGTGCGTACGAAAAAGGTGAAATTGAGTTTTTTGACGCAGGAAAAAAGGTTGAACTTATTGCTGAACAAACTAATCTGCATCCCTTTTGCGTTTATACAGTATATTTCGCCTTTATGGCAGAGGTTTTGCGTAAACGCTATATCGAAAAGGGCTATCCCTTAGATATGTGGCTAAACTTCGTTAAGGATTTTCAATATCAAGCAACAGATTCTAATACCGTTCACGGCGTTTGGGGACAATATTGCGCACCACTTTGGCAAAGCAGATATTTTAATTATACGATATTCGGTTTCGGCACCTTGCAGTTCGAAATTAGAAAATTCGGCGGTTATTACAAAGAGGGTAATTTAGAAATAAAAGAGGATACGCCCGTTCTGTTTGCGCACGTTCCAAACACGGGTAAACCCTTGAAATACGAAAACGTTTTAGAGTCGTATAAAAAGGCGGAAAAATTTTTTACGGATAACTACCTTAGCGAACTGAACGGCAAAGTAATTTTCGTTTTACGTTCGTGGGTTATGAGTAAAAAGTTCGCTAGCATATTAAAACCCACTTCTAATATGCTCGTAATGGCAAACGACTACGACGTGTTCAAATACGGTGAGTACGCCGACAAAGACGCCGATACTATTTGGCGAATTTTTGGCAAAGAACTAAAAGAAGGCGAAAAACTATCCGACCTACCCGAAAACACCTCGTTGCAACGCGGGGTAAAAGACTTGTTACTTCGTGGCGAGCAAATAGGCTGGGGCTGGGGCGTATATAAACCCCACGTAGAAAAATACAAATAAAGACCAAATAAAAGCACTATCCTTAGTGCGTCAGTAATAGGGATTATTACTGACGCACTAGTTATATTTGCCTATCGGCAAGTTATATTCCTTTCGCAGTTATATTTTGCTACGCAAAGTTATATTTACCCATAGGGTAAGTTATGGCAAATATAATATAACT
>JAFZIB010000010.1 GCA_017554545.1 Clostridia bacterium | reverse complement strand
TGAGTTAAAAGCAGAGCTGGTGGATTTGACACGAGATATCCGAAGTGCTTTTTGCTCAAACAGAAACGGTTAAAATTGATAGTGCTTTAGGTAGAGTTTACGCTCAAATTGACCTACCTTGCCCTCCCGCAGTTCCTATCGTAGTTTGGGGAGAAGTAATTGACCAAAACGCAATAGACCTTTTTAAATACTACAAAATATACACTTGCACGGTGTTAAAACAATAATATATTATATTTCTACAAAAATAAACCCCCAAGGCTTTTAGCCTTGGGGGTTAGCGTTTTATTATTTCTTTTTAGAGTGATAATGAACGTGGAGTAATTGATGTTCTTTACCGTTTAAGAAGTCTTCGTATAAACTCTTCATTACGGGGTTATCTTGAGAACGACGGAGAGTGTTTAACTTATCGGTCGAATACAAGCCTTCCGAACGACGAAGTTTGGTTTCTTTTACGGCAAATGGTTGACCACCACCGCATACGCAACCTCCGGGACAAGCCATAACTTCGATAAAGTCGAAGTGTTCGCCGTTTTCCATACGCTTGATAAGTTTTTCTGCGTTAGCAAGACCGCTACATACTGCAATCTTTAAGGTAGCCTCGCCGTAAGGAATTTCAAACTCCTTAATTCCCTCGTTGCCACGTTGACCGATATTTGCAATAGAAATAAGTTCTGCGCGAGTTTTGTTTTCGGAAACGCGTCTTAAAACTGCCTCGGTAACGCCACCGGTTACACCGAAGATTACGCCTGCGCCTGAAACGGTGCCGTAAGGCATATCAACTGCTTCGGGAGCGAGTTCTTCGAATACGATACCAGCCTCTTTAATCATTCTGATTAAGCCCTTGGTAGTTAATACTGCATCAACGTCGGGTGCGCCGTCAACCTTAAATTCGTCGCGAGACGCTTCGAATTTTTTAGCAGTACAAGGCATAATTGCAACGTGGAAATGCTTTTCGTTGTTTAATCTTGCCTTTTCTTTAATGATTGATGCAAGCATTTGCATTGGAGAACGACAAGAAGAAATGTTGTCTAATAATTCGGGGTGTCTCTTTTCTGCGTATTGAATCCACGCGGGACAGCAAGACGTGATTAAAGGAATTTTACCACCGTTTTCTAATCTTTCGATAAATTCTTTGGTTTCTTCCATTACGGTGATATCAGCGCCGAAAGTGGTGTCGTAAACTTCGTCAAAGCCGATTAAGTGAAGGGCTGCAACGATTTTACCCATAACGTCGTCACCGTCGTTAATGCCTAAGTCCTTGCCGATAGCAACTCTAACGGCGGGAGCGATTTGAACGGTCTTTTTAGCGTCTTTTTGTGCTAATCCTTCCCAAATCTTGTCGGCGTCGCTATGAAGAACGAGTGCGCCGGTAGGACAAACTGCAACGCATTGACCGCAACCTACGCAGGGTGATTCTGCTAGAGGCTTATTGAACGCCGTGCTTATAACCATTTTAGAACCACGGTGAGCAAAGTCGATTGCGCCTACGTTTTGAATTTCGTTACATACTCTCACACAGTCACCGCAAAGAATACATTTAGAATTGTCTTTAACGATACAAGGAGAGGACGCGTCTTTGGGTTCGTTAGACGCCGTGTTGGGGAAACGAACTCCGTCAATCTTAAATCTTCTTGCTAAATCTTGAAGTTTACAGTTTTGGCTCTTTTCGCAAGTGGTGCAATCAGAACAATGGTTGGCAAGTAATAATTCTAAGATGTTTTTACGATATTTTCTTAATTTTTCGGTGTTGGTTTTAATGTTCATACCTTCTCTGGGAGGAGTTGAACAAGCAGCGTCGAAGCCACCCCATTCGTTTTCTACCATACACATACGGCAAGCGCCGTAAACGGAAAGTTCGCTATAG
>JAFZIB010000060.1 GCA_017554545.1 Clostridia bacterium | reverse complement strand
TGAAGATTTTAGTAAGGTAGAGTTGAAAGTAGCCCTAGTTACCGCTTGCGAAAAGGTAGAAAAGAGTAAAAAATTGCTAAAACTCACCGTAAAGATAGGCGAGGAAACCAGAACGGTAGTTAGCGGTATCGCGCTAGCGTACGCGCCCGAAGAACTCGTTGGCAAAAAACTCGTTATGGTAACCAACTTAAAACCTGCAAAACTATGCGGTATAGTTTCGGAAGGTATGATTATCTGCGCCGAAAACGACGAGGGTAAACTGGCCTTCTTAACTCCCGAAAAAGACATAGAAGACGGCAGTCAGGTGTTCTAATGTTCGTAGATACTCATTGTCACCTTCACGACGAGGCGTTTAAGTGCGATATGGAGTTGGTGCAAGAGCAAATGAACTCTTGCGGTATAAGCGTCGCCATAGATATGGCGTGCAACCTAGATTGCGCAAAAATAGGCAAGGCGCTTTCGGAAAAGTATCCTTCAAACTATTTCGGCGTGGGTTTTCATCCCTCCGACGTGGATAATTTTATAGAGGGCGACGAGCAAAAAATCATAGAGTTTACCTCTCACCCCAAATGCGTTGCGATAGGTGAAATAGGTCTGGACTTTTACTGGGAAGGGTACGATAAAAACAAGCAAATCGACCTTTTTACTAGACAACTAGACTTGGCTATAAAAACCAACTTGCCCGTGTCCGTCCACATGCGCGAAGCAACCAAAGAAGTGGTCGATATTTTAACGGCTTATAAAGGCAAATTGCCTGCAACGGGCGTTTTACATTGTTACGCCGGTAGCGTGGAAACGGCAAAGATATTGCTCGATTTAGGTTTTTATATCTCGTTTGGCGGAACGGTAACTTTTAAGAACGCCAACAAGATTTTAGAAGTTGCAAAGTTCGTTCCAAAAGATAGAATTCTAACCGAAACCGACTGTCCGTTTTTAGCGCCCCACCCGTATAGAGGAACGAGAAACACTCCGCACAATATACCCGTGATAGTGGCAAAACTTGCCGAACTTCGCCAAACGGAAATAACTGCGCTCGCAAGTAATATAATGCAAAACGCAAAAACTTTGTTCTATAAAATAAAATAAAGGGCTTTGCCCTTTAAAAATGAATAAAGCCGTATGGAAATACGGCTAAATTCACAAAAAATTATCATTATCTCTTTGGTAATGAATTCGTAAAGATTTCTCTTTACGGTATTAGTATAATTCAAATTAGCGCTTATATACCTTGGTTAAGGAAAGTAGGCGTAGGGAAAATATGGAAAATCTTAAAAGCCTTTTATCCGTTTACGGAGTACAACTAAAAAAGCAATTCGGTCAAAACTTTTTAACCGACGAGTCGCTTTTATCCAGAATAGTAGAAAAAGCGGGCGTAAACGAGTTTACCACGGTTTTAGAAATAGGCTGCGGTGCGGGTACGCTAACTTCTCAAATTGCAAAGAAGGCTAAAAAAGTAATAGGATACGAAATCGACACCCGATTAAAACCCGTTTTAGAAAAAACCGTAGGCGACAAAAAAAACGTAGAGATAGTTTTTAAGGACGTAATGAAAGAAAAACTCGCCGACCTAGAGAGTAAACTAGGAGACGACTACGTAATGGTAGCAAACTTGCCTTATTATATAACCACGCCGATAGTAATGCGCTTTTTAGAGCAATCTACTAAGATTAAAGGGCTGGTAATAATGATACAAGAAGAAGTAGCGCAAAGGTTTTGCGCAAAGCCTTCTAGCACCGACTACGGCGCTATTACGGTAGGCATAAATTTAAGAGGTAGCGCAAGTGTAATCGAATACGTTCCTAGGCAAATGTTTACGCCACCACCCAACGTAGATTCTGCAGTAATTAAAATTGACGTAGAGAAAAACAAATTTTTAGGCGCAGACTTAGAAAAGGTGCGCGAAGTGGTAAAGGCGGGCTTTTCTAGCAGAAGAAAAATGCTAGTAAACAACCTAATGAACTTTTTTAAGATGGATAGAGCGACGGCAGAGAGCCGACTTACCGAGGCTGGCGTAAAACTAACCAGCAGAGCGGAAAACCTATCGGCATCAGACTTCGTAGCGCTGACTAACGCAATTTTTAACGGATAAAATTGGGAGAAACTTTTGAAAAGAGAGATAGTAGTTGCGTCTGGCAACAAAGGAAAACTTAAAGAAATTAAAGAGATGTTAAAAGACTACGAAGTTTTTGGCTACAAGGACTTCGGACTAGACTTCGAGATAGAAGAAAACGGCAACACCTTTTTCGAGAACGCGCTAATAAAAGCAAAGGCGGTGGCGCAAGCGCTCGGCAAACCTGCGCTAGCAGACGATAGCGGTATAGTCGTAGAAGCTTTAGGCGGTCAACCGGGAATATACTCGGCAAGATACGCGGGCGACGGAGACGACGCGCACAACAACCAACTTCTCCTTAAAAATATGGAGGGAGTAGAGGATAGACGCGCCAAATTCGTTTGCTGTATGGTTTATTATACGCCGGACGGCAACGTGGTAACGGCGTCTGGCGAAACTCGTGGCACTATAATGCAAGCGCCCGAGGGCAGTAACGGCTTTGGTTACGACTGCATATTCTTTAGCGAAGATTTGCAAAAGGGACTAGGCGTAGCCTCCGACCAAGAAAAAAACTCTATAAGTCATAGGTCTAGAGCGTTAAAAGCGCTTATGGAGAAACTTAATGGCTAAAATTTTGGTACTATCCGATACGCACGGAAAAACGGACAGAATAAAAAAGTTGCAACCGCTTTTTAACGAGTGCGACTGTGTTTTTCACCTAGGCGACTACTATTCGGATATGAACGAATTTAGAGAGCAATTAGGCAATAAACTATACGCAGTTAAAGGCAACTGCGACTTTGGTGGGCAACCTCTGTTCGTAGAGGCGTTCGGCGTAAAAATTATGGCAGTTCACGGCAATAAATACGGCGTTAAAAACTCTCTAAGTTTACTGCTTGCAACCGCGCTAGAAGAAAAGTGCGACCTAGTTTTATACGGACATACTCATTTAGAAAAAGTGGCGACTTTTAGCGGTTTAACGGTGGTCAATCCGGGCGCCGTGTCAGGTTTTTTCGGTGGAACTTACGCCGTCGTAGAGATAGAGGATAAAAAAATAAACGCCTTTATTCAAAACGTTTAATTTAACGGTTAAAGCGAGGCAAAAAATGAAAATTTACGAATCCGTAAAAGAATTGATAGGCAACACGCCTGTTTTAGAACTTAAAAATTTTTCTAAAGCGCTCAATCTAAAAGGAAAAATTTACGCAAAACTAGAGTTTTTTAACCCAACGGGAAGCGTGAAGGATAGGGCTGTTTTAGGTATGATAGAAAAGGCTCTCACGGACGGCCAAATAACCGAGGGGGCAACGGTAATCGAGCCCACGAGCGGAAACACGGGCATCGGCATAGCGTCGTTGTCCGCAAGCCTTAACTTTAAGGCGGTTTTGGTTATGCCGGACACTATGAGTAAAGAGAGAATAGCAATGCTCAAAGCGTACGGCGCAGCGGTGGTTTTAACCGACGGCGCTTTAGGTATGCAGGGTGCAATCGACGAGGCTAGAAGACTGCAAAGTATAACGCCCAACAGTTTTATTCCTAACCAATTCGATAATCCTGCAAACGCTGACGCCCATTATAAAAGCACGGGCAAGGAAATTTGGGAGGATACCGACGGCAACATAGACTATTTCGTAGCAGGTATCGGTAGCGCGGGTACGCTAGTGGGCACTTCTAAATATCTTAAAGAAAAAAATCCTAAAATAAAAACGGTGGGCGTAGAGCCTTTAAGTTCTCCGCTAATAACTAAAGGAATTAGCGGGGCTCATAAAATCCAAGGTATAGGCGCTAACTTTATACCTAAAAACTACGATAAAAACATAGTTGACCAAGTTTTAACGGCGTCCGACGAAGACTCGGTTAAATACGCACGACTCGTGGCAAAAACCGAAGGAATATTCGTAGGAATTTCCTCGGGCGCTGCATTATCCGTTGCGACTTTACTTGCAAAGGACGAGCAAAACGCTAACAAAAATATAGTAGTAATTTTCCCCGATTCGGGCGATAGATACTTATCTACCGAACTAATCGAAATTTAACAAAACTAGTAGGAGGCTACAAATTATGAATTACGTAGACCAACTTATTATAAGATTTCCTGAACTCGCGCCCCAAAAGGACGCAATAAATTTATCGGTAAAATCAATTATTGACTGCTACAAAGCAGGGGGTAAGGTGTTAATAGCGGGTAACGGAGGTAGTTCAGCCGATTGCGAACACGTATCCGGCGAATTGTTAAAGGGGTTTGAAACCACTCGTCCTATAAGCAACGACGAATTAGAAAAACTTTCTAAATATATTCCTGAAAGCGACGCGAGAGCTTTGCAAAAAGGAATTCCTGCGTTGCCGTTAACCTCGTTAATAGGCGCAATAACCGCCTTTAGTAACGACGTTTGCTACGACTTATCTTTTGCACAACTAGTTTTTGCATTGGCAAAAAAAGAGGACGTAGTGCTAGCAATTTCCACTTCGGGTAATTCTAAAAGTGTGACTAGCGCCGCCAAAGTTGCAAAAGCGCTTGGCGTTAAAACAATTGCTTTAACGGGTAAAACGGGCGGAGAATTAGCAAAAGTTACCGATATAACCGTAATTGCTCCGGCAGACGCTACCTATCTGGTTCAAGAATATCATTTGCCTATCTATCACGCAATTTGTGCTCAAGTAGAGCGCGAAATTTTTGGCTAATGCAGAGCGAAAAAAACAAGTAAAACAAAGCAAAAAGTTATAAAAAAACTATTTACTTTTAAGGATAAATCAATTATAATAAAATGTAGCCTTTCGGCTAAAGAGGAAATAATATGGATAAAATTTTCGACGGACATTTACATACCTTTTTATTCAAAGTTCCGCTAAGAGAATCTATAGGACTGTTTCAAAGACAGTTTGATAGATTTAACGTTAAAAAGTTCACGTTTTTGGCCCTGCCAATGGACCCCGTTCCGGGCAAGCGCGGAGTTGAGAGTACCGATAATATCGATAATTTAAGGGTAATGTACTACAAAGCGGCTTTTACTCCTAACGGATACGCTTACGCAGGCTTAGAATACGATAAACTAGATTTAACCGACAAAAAAGCGGTTGCAGAGGACCTTTTAAGGCAAGTTAGAGAGTTTAGAAAAGCAGGTTACGACGGCATTAAAATGTTCGAAGGACATCCCAATACCAGAAAGACTTTGGGCTTTGCCTTAAACGACGAAGTTTTCGACCCCTTCTACGAATATTGTGAAAAGGAAAACTTTCCAATAATAATTCACGTGGCAAATGCCAAGTATATGTGGGATAAATCGCAACTTAGCCAATACTGGATAGAAAGAGGTTGCGCGTTCGACGAAACCTATCCTTCGTTCGACGACCTACACCAAGAGGTGTTAGGCTTATTACAAAAACACCCCAAACTCAACTATACCGTTGCGCATTTCGGATTTATGACGTACAATAAAGAAGTTGCCGAAAAGTTTATGTCCTACGAAAACACCAAAATGGACGTGACACCCGGCAACAATAACTACGTAAATATGGACGCGGATAGAGAATACTGGAGAGATTTTATCATTAAGTATTCGGATAAAATCGTTTACGGAACCGACTGCTACAACTTTAACTTCGATAACGCAGTAAACTTTGACAGAGCGATAGGGAATAGACCGACTCTAATAAAGCAGTTCTTTGAAACGGACAAGCAAATCGACCTAAGCGCAAACGCTATAAGTTATAAAATAAAGGGCTTTAAAATTCCCAAGAAATACCGCAAGAAAATCTATTTTGAAAACAACGCCAAAATGCACGGCGAACCAAACAAAATCGATTTTGATTATTTAATAGAAAAAGCAAACGAACAACTTGCAAAATATACCGAAAATGACTTTGAATACTACAATTTATGGTGTATGACGCAAGATTTCGAAACATTTAAAAAAGGTGGTAAGTTATATGAGTAAATTATGTACCGTTGCAATATTAGGCGTAGGTAGTAGAGGACATTGTTACGGCAAGCATATGTTCAGTATGCCTGACAAATATAAAATCGTATCTATTTGCGAAATTAAACCCGAAAGACTTGCTCGTTTCGAGAAAGAGTGGGGCATAGCGAAAGATTTATGCTTTACCGACGCCGACGAATTTTTAAAGGAAAAGAGAGCGGACGTCCTAGTAATAGGCACTCACGACAGAGAACACGTTGCGTACGCAATTAAAGCGCTAGAACTCGGCTATCATATTCTTTTAGAAAAGCCTATTTCTCCCGTAAAACAAGAGATGCTAGACTTATTAGAAGCGCAAAAGAAACACCCTCAAAAAGTGCTCGTTTGTCACGTTTTAAGATACTCGCCCGTATTCGTAAAACTTAAGGAATTAGTTGACAAAAAAGAGATAGGCGACTTAAGAATTATCGAGTGGAACGAACAGGTTGCTTTCTGGCATCAATGTCACAGTTTCGTTCGTGGCAACTGGCGTCGTGACGAAAAAGCGTCACCTATGATTATGCAAAAATGCTGTCACGACTTAGACCTACTTCAATACTACGTAGGCGACAAGTGCGACACCGTATATTCAACGGGCGACTTATCCTTCTTTAAGAGAGAATTCCAACCCGAAGGCGCTGCCGATAGATGCTCCGAATGTAAATATATCAATACCTGTCCGTTTAGCGCAGAGTGGGTTTACGTTACCAGATGGAGAGACGAAAAGGGCAGTCCCGCAGACCAATGGCCGTTCAATATGTGTTGCTACGATATTCCTTTAACCGAGGAAAAAATCAGAAAAGCGTATTCTTCTCCCGATAACGTTTACGGCAGATGCGTATTCGCTTGCGATAACACCGTAGTAGATAACCAAATGGTTACTATGAAGTTCAAAAACGGCGTAAAAGTAAACTTAACTATGTCGGCTTTCTCGGCAGACTCGGGCAGACGCGCAATCTTCCGTGGAACTAACGGTCAAATCAATTTCGACGAATCAGAAGACGTTATAAGAGTACAACAATTCGGCAAAGAGCCCTACTTTATTAAGGGTTCCGAACTTTGCGCAGAAGATAAAACGGGCTTCGGTCACGGTGGTGGCGACGTAGTTTTAGTCGAAACCTTATACGATATGATTTATAACGGCGCAGAAGAAGTTACCGCACTAGAGGCAAGCGTAGAAAGTCACTTAATCGCTCTTTGTGCAGAAGAATCCAGACAAAGTGGCAAAGTAATTAAAGTTCACGAAGACTAATTTTAAGCGTTAAATTAGTTAGAAATTAGTCGTTTAGTGTTACTAAAGAAAAACTAAAGATAAAACCGCCTTTGGCTACTAGCCAAAGGCGGTTAATTTTTTAAAATTCGTAGTGTTTAATATTAAAATGATTATAACGGGCGTTCCTCGTTAGATAAAAAGGCGTAAGCCACGGCGCCAGGGCCTAAGTGAGTGCCTATAACCGGACCTACCATACGGATTTCCGTTTGCACCTTAGCGTTTAATTTAAGTTGGCTTTCCATAAACTTTGCCATTTCCTCATTGTCGGAGTGCGCAACGTAAACGGTGGGGTAATCCTTGTTGACCGTGTATTTTTCAAACTCTTTAACGGCAGCCGTAACGGTGTGTTTCATACCGGTAGATTGCTTATATTTTTGTAGCTTTCCTTCCTTGTTAAAAACGAGTATCGGTTTAACCTTAAGCATACCGCCGACTACTGCGCTCGTTGCGGAAATTCTTCCTCCTTTAAGTAGGTAGTTAAGGTCGTTAACTATAATAAAGTGTTGAATATTGAATTTAACTTTTTCAACGTAGTCAAAGGTCTCTTGCAAAGTTTTGCCCTTGTTTCTCATATCAACGGCAATTTTAACTAATAAACCTTGACCAACCGTAGTAGTATTGCACTCAACGCATAAACAGTTAAAATCGGGGTAACTCTCTTTAACTTTTGCAACTGCCTCTCTAGCAACCTCTACCGTACGGCATAACCCGTAACTAATGGTAAAGTGTATGGCGTCCTTAACGCCTGACTTTGCCATAGCCGTAAAATACTCCTCGTGAATAAACGGGTTGTTCATACTCGTTCTAGAAGTTAGCCCAGCGCGAAGTCTATCGTAATATTCTTTATATTGTTCGGCCTTTTCAAAATTGTCAGCGTATTCGGTAACCTTTCCGTTTGCATCTTCAAGAGAATAGGTTAGGGGCAAAAAGAAAAGTCCGTTTTCCTTTACCTCCGGAGCGTAAAGGTCGCAAGTCGAATCGGTTGAAACATCAAATAATTTCATATTATTCTCCTAAATTACAATACTTATAATATCACAATAAATATGCTTTCGCAAGTAAAATACGACGAAAAAAAGAAAGCCATTTTTGGCTTTCTTTTTGATTAATAATCTTCTCTGCCTA
>JAFZIB010000059.1 GCA_017554545.1 Clostridia bacterium | reverse complement strand
TAGGTTATTATGTCAATCTATACGATACTTGGTCGAGTTACAAAGTGGAGAGCGAGGGAGTGTTAATTGCCTATACTTCGGTTTACGGAAACACTAAAAAAGCCGTTTACACGCTTAAAGATAAGTTAATTAAACTTGGTTGCCCTAAGGTAGTTATTACCGACCTTGCCCGCGACGATATGGCAGAGGCTGTTGAGGACGCGTTCAGATACGGCAAGTTGGTGCTTGCAACCACCACTTATAACGGAGAAATTTTTCCGTTTATGCGCGAGTTTATTAACCACTTAACCGAAAGAAATTATCAAAACAGACAGGTGGCATTTATAGAAAACGGGTCTTGGGCGCCCGTTGCTGGCAAAGTTATGAAAACAATGCTAGAAAAGAGCCGAAACCTAAGTTTAATCGAGCCGACTATCACTATTAAGTCTAAAGTAAACGAGCAAACGATAGAGCAAATGGACGCCGTTGCCCAAATTTTATGCGAAGATTATAAAAACCGTTTAGACGAGGTTGCCAAAATCGATAACGAGGCGCTATTTAAGATAGGTTACGGCTTATACGTCATAACTACTAACGACGGCAAAAAAGACAACGGTATGATTTGCAACACCGTTGCTCAAGTATCCGACAAGCCAACCGTTTCGGTGACTATAAGCAAACAAAATTACACCTACAACGTGGTTAAAAACACGGGTAAATTAAACGTGAATTTCTTAACCGAAAACGCGCCGTTTAGCGTTTTTGAAAAGTTTGGCTTTGCCACCGGTAGAAACACCGATAAACTTACGGGCGAGTACGATAGAACCAAAAACGGACTAGTAATTTTAGATAAACACGTTAACGCCGTTATGAGTTTAAACGTTATAGATTTCGTTGATTTAGGTTCGCACGGACTTTTCGTATGCGAGGTTACGGAAAGCAAGATTGTATCGGATTCACCGTCTATGACCTACGCATATTATCACGAGAGAGTTAAACCCAAGCCCAAAACGGGTAATGCAAAGGGTTTCGCTTGCAAGATTTGTGGATATTTTTATAATTCTAGCGTTTTACCCGAAGATTATATCTGCCCGATATGTAAGCACCCCGCATCAGATTTTGAAGAAGTAAAATAATACTTAAAGCCCCCTGCCTTTTGGCAGGGGGCTTTTAACGCTATTTAAAATTTTAATCGGTTAAGTAAAAAGTGCAAGAGGAGATTTTAATGCGTTTTATTTTTAATACTTTTCCGCTTTGCATTTTTAGTTCGAAGCCTTCTTGGTGGGGACATTTATCGCAACTTGCTCCCAAATGGTTTTTATAAGGACAATGCCTTAAAGTCATATAAGGCAAGTTAATTTCGCCCTCGCCGCTTAGTTCAGCCGTTAGATATGGCGCGTTTAGTTGGTGCGCCGTTACCTCGTTATATACGTTTAGATAACCGCCCACGATTTTATCGCACTTAAAATTTAGCGCGTAGTAGTTGTTTACTACTACTGTTAAATTAAGACTTTCGCAAAGATTTTTTAAGGCTTTAACGTCTTTATCTAATGCAAAATTAGGCAAACTTAACGCGAACTTTTTGCCCGTTTTTTCGCAAACCGACTTGACGCTTAAAATATCTTCCTTTTCGTAGGTGAAGGGGCTGTAAATTACCGTTTTGCAAGTTAACGGGGGGATATCACTTATTTTTTCTACGACAACAAAGTCGGATAAAGGTTCAACCGCAGGGTTGCTGACTAAATCGCAAATAAATTTTTTAACTATATCCTCGTTAAAATCTGCGTTGCGTTTATAAACTTTAGTTAGTGCGCTTTCGATACTACTAAACACCTTGCGTCTAAACTCGTTAAGTTGTTTTTTAACTACGAAAAGGTCTTTATCCATATTGACAGTTAAATCGCAGTTAAAATACTCGCTCTTTTTAAAGCAGTTAATAACCTCGTTTTCGCCGAGCGGAGCTTTTACCGCCTTTTGCGTAATATCGCCCAAAACTGAATAATTTAGGTTGTTAACGGTAAATTGACAAAGCATAGGCTCGCCTTTTTTAAGGGTGAGCGTTAAGGGAATATTAACCTTTTTAACTATGGAAAGCGTTTGCTCCTCTAACTTTGCGTCAACGATTAGGCGAATTTCGTCGCCCACTTTAACGCCCGCGGTAGTGGTTAAAACGTATTTATTGCCGTCTAGTTTTTTAAGGTCGTAAGCCGTTAAAACGGCGTTTTCTTTTTCGCCAGTAAAGGTCTTGAACGTAGACTTTGCGCTTAGCGGTCTATTAGAAGTAAAAAGGACTTCTTTATAGTTTTTTTTGTTATTAACTTGTAAGACTTTGCCTATTTTAACGCCCACGTGGTTTTGCACGTTAGATATTATATCGTGATTTCCGTTAAAATATCCAGCACTAAAGCCTCGGTTAAACGCCAAGTTTAATGCGGTGCTATCGGTAGATAATCCTTCAAGTGCCTTTTTGTATTCTTTGGTTGCGGTTGCAACGTAAAAAGGTCGGCGAGCCCTACCTTCGATTTTCAAAACGTCAACGCCGGCGTCTTTTAGCGCAGAGAGTTGCTCGCGCATATCAAAGTCTTTTGCGCTAAGAAGATATCCCTCTTTTAATGTCGTTCCGTCCTTTTGAAAAGCGTAGGGTAGCCTACAAAGTTGTTTACATCTTCCACGGTTGCCACTCGCGTCGTTAAGGTATGAACTTAAATAACAGTTGCCCGAAAAACTTACGCATAGCGCCCCGTGAACGAAGTATTCTATTTCGATATCGCACTCGTTTTTAATGCGTTTGATTTCCTCTAAAGGAGTTTCTCTGGCTAATACTACTCGCTTAAAGCCAAATGGTATAATTGCCCGAACGCCCTCTAAGTTATGTATTGCCATTTGCGTGCTTGCGTGAAGAACTGCGTTTGGCAGATGTTTATGAATTAGCGACGCAAGTCCCAAATCTTGAACGATAAAGTAATCCACGCCAAAATTGTAAGCCTTTTTAACGGTGTTTAGGGCGACGGGTAGTTCGTCGTTAGAAAATAAAATGTTTATAGCAAGATTGACTTTTACCCCGTAGATATGACAAAAGTCAACGGCTTGTTCTAGGTTGTCTAGCGTAAAGCCGTCGATATTGTTTCTTGCGTTAAATTGATTTATGCCTAAATAAACTTCGTCTGCGCCGTTAAAAACCGCGCACTTTAGGCTGGTTAAATTTCCTGCAGGGGATAAAAGTTTCATAGTTAAATTATACCATACTAATAGGTTTTTGCAAGCGAAATTTAAATAAAGGCAAGCGCAATAGCGCTTGCCTTAAAAATTAGATTAAAAATTATTCTTTTGCGTTAGACTGTTCAGCTTTTTTAGCGTATTTCTTTTTGAATATAACCTTTCTAAAGAGTATTAAGGTGTAAACGACGCCGGATACTATTAAAATTGCTAACGATATAAGCGCCTCGTCTATGCCCTTTGGACATAATTCTAAAAGTAATAGTAGTCCACCGCCAAAGAGTATTGCAGGTAGGCTGGATAAAACTAAGTTAGAACTTGCGGGCGTTTCAAACGCGGGGTCGATTTCACGAAGAAGAATAACGCCGTTACTTGCCGTACCGGTAAGCATACCGAACATTGCAAAGAAACCTTCGTGTTCGTATCCGGGGTATAGTTGGTTACAAGCAAGCCTTACGTATATAAAAGTTCCTACCGTGCCGAGCGTACAGATGATAAGTATTTGCCACCACATTGAAGATAGGGCGTGAATATCGATTGCCGCTGCGCCTGCGATAATCATAATATCGAACACGAAACCGCTTATTCTGTCAAGCAGATAGTTGTTGGTTAAATCTCTGTGAATAATTTGTTTCTTTTGGAAGAAGTTAATAACTAACTTGGTAAGAAGTGCAAATAGAGAACCCAAAAGGAAGTTAAAGCCCCAAAGTAGGTTCATATTTACTAGTTTCATAACTACGAATACTAACGCGTAAACGAAAAGAACTAAAATTAAGTTCATAGTAAGTTTATCAATAGACTCGTTGTTAGGAATTTCGTTTTTGCCCACGTAGTCGGAAAGTTTATCGCCAAGTTCTTTGCGTTTTTCGGTGTGTTTAAGTTTGCCTTGTCTGCGAAGGATATTCATATAAATAACGCCGACTACCGACGCAACGAAGAAACCTACCGTTGCAATAGTTAAACCAAAGGTTGCGCCACCGGAAAAACCGAACTCAAGTTCAAATCTCTTGCCGTAGTTAAGCGCTTGACCCGTGCCTTGACCAAATCCGAGCGCCAAAATTACGCCACCACCGGCAAAGAAATCACAAACGAAAAATAAAATTATAGTTACGATTAAACCTATTATTGCTTGAAGAACGTAGGTTGCTCCCGTAAGTAAGCCTGATTCAACAACACTTTTAACCAAAGTTTTGTTTTTGCCACCGTTCTCTACGCTCTTTTTTAACGAGAGTGCTATAAATCCGAGGGCTAAACAATGGTAGGTTATAATTTCCATAAGTTGCAAATCTACGAACTTATCGAAAAGGGGAATAAACTTAAGAAGTAAAATTATAAGCCCACCGATTAACGAGGTTGGAACTAGGCTCTTTCTAATAAAGGAAACCTTTCTTCTAATAGAGTTGCCTAATAGAAGGGCTACTGCCAGAATAAAGAATTGAATTAAAAAGTACCAAACGGGATTATCTCCCCAAGAATTATAACTATAGTCCATAATAATCGTCCTTAAATGTTGTTGATAAAACGTTAAATGATAATATATACTTTATAGCATTAAAACGCTCGTGGCCTATTAAGAAATAAGAGTTGTTCGCCGTGTTTATAATTAATTTAACACCACCTATAAGGCTTGCCGAAGTAATATCGTTTAAGTTAATAGTTTGCTCGCCCACCATAATAGCCTTATCGGTCATAACGAGTTGGCCTTTGGCAATAAGAGTTCGCCTTGCGGTAGTTTTATCGAAAAGTCTAACGTTGTTATCGATAAACACAGTTTTATTTTCTTCTACCTTAAGATTTTTAATAACCTCAATCTGCAATTTATACCAGTCTTCTAGCGAACTAACGCCAAAATCTTCTGCTCCGCTTAGGGTTAAATCCTTATTATAGGTTGCGCTAAAATCACAAGCCGAACAGAATATTTTATCGCCTAAAGAGGTTAGAGTATGTAGTTTTTTACATTTTGGGCAATAAAAGAAAACTCTTTCTAAACACTCGGCAGGTTTTTTGGATAAATATTCAAAGCCGTTTTGAGTGTCCTTAACGGATAGCGCTTTGCAAATGGTGTCGTATAACTCGTCGTCGGATAAGTCATTAATTTTTTCAACGCTAAGCGTAGAGTTAATTTCGCCGTAGAATTTGCCTTTGCGCCTTTTTCCGCCCCAACGCGGATTTACTCCGAATCCACCTTTAAGGTTGTATAAAATTACGGGCAGTTTTAATAACCTAATAAGTTTGCAAATAGAAGGGTCTATATACATTTGCGTATCCGTCCACGAACGGTTGCCCTCTGGGAAGATTGCAATATTTCCACCGTCTTTAGCTACCCCAGCGCAAGTTTTTATGCAGTTTATATCAACGGTCGCCTTTTTCTTTTTTATAGGCGCAAAACAGTATTGAAGCAATCTGCTTGCGATAGAAGTGTTAAAAAGCGTATCGCTTGCCATAATGTAGAGGGGCGCTTTAAATTGCATGCATAAAAACGCAGGGTCTAGCACAGTTTGGTGATTTGACAAAATCAAGTAATGCTCGCCCTTTTTAAATTTTATAGGCTTGCACCTAAACCCAAACATTAAATTGAATACGATTCCAACGGGGCGTAGCGCCCAAAAATAGAATTTGTGTCTTAGTTTAACGTGTTTTTTCATAAAATACCGATTTTATTATATCACAAAAAATAAAAAAACGCAATAATGACGAAAAAAAACAAGCAACGCAAGGCGATAAAATAAATATAAAAAAAGCAGTTTAAATTTTCAAACTGCTTTTTTAAATTAGGTTTTTATTATCTTTGAACTCTACCAGACGCGTCGCCACCTGCTAAGGTTTTAACTTCGGCAACTGAAACCATATTGTAGTCGCCCTCGATTGAGTGCTTTAAGCATGACGCGGCAACTGCAAATTCGATAGCGCTTTGAGCGTCGTAGCCGTTAACTAACGAGTAGATTAAGCCACCGCCAAAGGAATCGCCACCGCCTACTCTATCTACGATATGCATAGCGTATTTTTTACTAAAGTTTGCTTTGCCGTCGGTATAAAGCATTGCAGACCAGTTGTTGTCGTTTGCAGAAAGACTTTCACGCAAGGTGATTGCAACGCCCTTAAAGTTAAATCTTTCGGTAAGTTTTTTAGCAACGGAGATATAGCCTTCTCTGTCGATTTTACCGCTATAAATATCGGTGTTATCAGCCTCGATACCGAAAACGTCTTTAGCGTCTTCTTCGTTAGCGATACAGTAGTCGATATAGTTGCAAAGTTCGCCCATTACTTCGCCAGCCTTTTCTTTAGACCATAATTTCTTTCTAAAGTTAAGGTCGCAAGAAATGTTAATATTTCTCTTTTTAGCCTCTTTACAAGCGGTTAAGCAGATTTTAGCCATACCGTCGGAAAGAGCGGGGGTAATACCTGTAAAGTGGAACCACTCTGCGCCGTCGAAAATAGCGTTCCAGTCAAAGTCTTCGTCTTTAGCCATTGCGATTGCAGAGTACGCTCTGTCGTAAATAACTTTTGAAGGTCTTTGACTTGCGCCCTTTTCGCAGTAGTAGATACCAACTCTTTCGCCACCACGAGTAATTAGTGAGGTGTCAACGCCGAACTTACGGAGAGAGTTAACAGCCATTTGACCGATTTCGTGAGAGGGAAGTTTAGAAACGAAACAAGCGTGCAAGCCGTAGTTTGCTAAAGATACGGCAACGTTTGCCTCTGCGCCACCAAAGGTAGCCTCGAATTTTTCGCTCTGAACGAAACGCAAATAGTTTTCGGGAGCGAGTCTTAACATTAATTCACCAAAAGTTACTACTTTTTTCATAATAATTTGTTAATCTCCTTACAGTTTTCTGTTATATCGCCCTTCATCATAAAACTTCCGCCAACGGCGTAAACTTTTTCGAAGGAAATAAACTCGGTTAAGTTAGTTAAATCTACACCGCCGGTGGGTATAAACTTAATTTGGGGGAAAGGTGCTGCAAGCGATTTAAGCGCTTTAAGTCCACCGTAAACGTTTGCAGGGAAGAACTTAACCACTTCGAGACCAAGCGCGATTGCTTGCATAATTTCGGTGGGGGTTACGCAACCGGGGAAGTAGGGAATCTTTTTAGATTTGCAGATTTTTGCTACTTCTACGCTAAGACCGGGAGAAACGATAAACTTTGCGCCTGCCTTTATAGCCTTTTTGCATTGTTCGCCGTTGATAACCGTGCCTGCGCCCACGTTCATATCGGGAAAGGTTTGGCTAGCAAGTTTAATTGCGTCTTCTGCGCAAGCGGTACGGAAGGTGATTTCAGCGCAGTTAATACCACCGTCGATTAGTGCTTGCATAGTGGGAATAGTGTCGTTTATATCTTTTATAACGACTACGGGAATTACTTTATCCATTTTATTACCTCATAATTTATGGCGAAATCTAATGATTGCGCCAAATTTTTTATTTATTCATACCAAAGTATTCGATACTGTTGTTATAACAAATATCTTGAACTACTTTGCCGACTAGTTTAAGGTCTGAAGTCATTTCGCCGTTTTCAATCATTTTGCCAAAATAAGAACATAAAATTCTTCTGAAATAGTGATGGCGTGGATACGATAGGAGCGAACGGCTATCGGTAAGCATACCTACGAAAGAGCCGATATGACCCGTTGCGGTTAAATCTTCTAAATGTCTTTCCATACCGACCTTATTATCTAAGAACCACCAAGCAGGACCGTATTGAATTTTGCCTCTCGCCTCGTCGCTTTGGAAACAGCCGAGCAAGGTCATAATTTCGGTGTTCATTTTGGGGTTTAGGTTAAATAATATGGTTTTGGGTAAAGAGTTTTCTAAATTTAACTTGTCTAAAAGCCTAGAAAGGTTTTTAATGCTGTTGTCTTCTGCAATACTGTCGTAACCGGTATCAAGACCTAGTTTTTGTAGCATAGCAGAGTTGTTGTTACGCATTGCGCCCAGGTGAAGTTCGGTTGAAATAGAATATTTTGCGTAAAGTTTCATTAAGAAATAAGTAAAATATCCCTTAAAAACTTCGCTTTCCTTTTCGGTGGGAACTTCGCCCTTAATAGCCTTAACGAAAACCTCGTTAGCGCTTTGTTTGTCGGTTACGGGGTAAACCATTTGGAGCGCGATATCGCTAGCCGTAGTGCCTACCTTGATAAACGCGTTAAGCCTGTCTTCCACAGCCTTTTCTAACTGGTCGATATCTTTAATCTCGCCACAAATATTAGCAAGTTTTTCTACCGACGAGGGATAGCCTACTGCGTCCACGTTCATAAGTTTATCTGCTCTAAAAGCGGGAATAACCTTAAATTTGTAGTCTTTTTGGGCTATTTTTTCAAAGGTGGATAAATCGTCGAAGATTTCGTTAGTAGTAAATAGATGGGTAACGTTAGATTTTTCGATTAAACTTTGGGGAGTAACGTTGTTTAGCGCAATATAATCGTTGCACCAGTCCCAAATGAGCAAAGCGTTTTCTTCGTTAATCTCTAGTTCGCAGTTAAAGAACTCTTTTAGTTCTACTTGCGACCAATGGTATAGGGGATTGCCGAACGCCGTTCCTAAGGTTTTACAATAAGCAATAAATTTTTCTTTATTAGTTTTATTTCCAGTTATGTATTCTTCGTTTACGCCGTAGTTGCGCATTAAACGCCATTTATAGTGGTCGCCCTTTAGCCAAATTTCAAAAACGTCGTTAAATTTAGCGTTTTCTAAAAGTTGGGTTTCGGGAAGATGACAATGATAGTCGAAAATAGGCATCTTGCTAGCGTAATCAAAGTATAGTTTCTCTGCGGTTTTGTTGCAGAGAAGAAAATTTTCCTTAATATAACTCATAGATTTACCTGTAAATAAATTAAATTTTACTTTATTAAAGCGTTACACCCTTTTTATAGAAAGCGATTTCTCTAATGTCTTCGCTCTTAACCTTGTAATCGCCGTTAACGGTGTCCATTAACAGATTGAATAAGCCGTCTTCGTCCATAGAGAAAGCGTTAAAGTCAATCCAGTTGTTCTTGTGAGAAGAAATATGGTCGTTAGTGCCGATTTTCATAGTGGGAACGAAAGTAGAGAAGGGAGTGCCTCTGCCGGTAGTGAACAACACTACTTGG
>JAFZIB010000058.1 GCA_017554545.1 Clostridia bacterium | reverse complement strand
CTTCAATATCGGTTTTACTTGCAATATGCGCACCGCATCTTTGCATTAATGATAATTCCACCGCACGAGTTTTGTATCCGGTTTCAGCCTTAATTAAATTTGCTAAGGTTGCGGCAACGCCACCTAATTGAGCGTGACCAAAACTATCTCTTGCACCAACTTCGCCAAGTTTTTCACAGATAAGAACGCCGTCCTTATCGTGAATACCTTCGGAAACTACTGCAATACATTTGTTGTTGTTTTTAGCGCATACGTCTTTAACGTCTTTAACGAATTTATCTACGTCGAAGTCAATTTCGGGTAAATAAATAAGGTCTGCGCCGTAGCCTTGAGCGTTTGCAAGCGCTGCAGACGCGGTAAGCCAACCTGCGTTTCTTCCCATAGCCTCGATTACGCATACCATAGGAGTATCGTAAACTTTAGCGTCTAGGTTGATTTCCATAATGGTGGTAGCAATATATTTAGCAGCAGAAGCAAAGCCTGGGCAATGGTCGGTACCAAATAAATCGTTATCAATAGTCTTTGGAACGCCGATAACGTTCATTTCGTAACCAGACTTAGCCATATATTTGCTAATCTTGTTGCAAGTGTCCATACTGTCGTTTCCTCCGTTATAGAAGAAGTAACGAACGTCGTATTTCTTGAAAACTTCTAATAATCTCTTATAATCGGTATCGTCAACGCTTGCATCTTTAAGTTTATATCTAACCGAGCCTAAAGCAGAAGAAGGAGTGTTCTTTAATAATAAAAGTTCTTCTCTGTCTTCCTTAGAAATATCGTACATTTCTTCGTTAAGAATACCACGAATACCGTGAGCAGCACCGTAAACGGCAGTAATGTTTTCAGAATCTAAAGCTTCTAAAAATACGCCCGCAGCGCTGGCGTTGATAACCGAAGTAGGTCCGCCTGATTGAGCAAATACTAATGCACCTTTTAATCCTTTCATAATGTATCTCCTAAAAAATTATCTTATAAGCTCAATACGTGAGCAATATTGTACAATCTGTTGTCGAACTTCTTTTCTGCCTTAGAAACTTCTTCAAAAGGAACGGTAATAATCTTGTTATCTTTAATTCCTATTGCACAACTGTCGTGCTTGTCTCTAATCAGTTCAACTGCCTTATATCCAAATCTAGCGGCCAAAACACGGTCTGCCATGTTAGGAGAGCCACCTCTTTGAATATATCCAAAGTTATTAACTTTTACGCTTATTCCACTCTTTTCAGAAATGATTTTAGCAATCTCGTCACGGTCGCCAGCGCCCTCTGCTAACACAATCATATTAGAGGTTTTGCCTCTTAAATAACTCTTTTTAATCTTGCTAGCGATTTCGTCGAGGTCGTAGGGAATTTCTGGAACTAAAATATATTCCGCACCGCCTGCAGTACCTGCATATAACGCGATATCGCCACAATGTCTGCCCATAACCTCTAGTAAACTTACTCTATCGTGAGAGTGCATAGTATCACGAAGATTGTTTATTGCACCCAAAACGGTGTTTACTGCCGTGTCGAAACCAACGGTATAGTCGGTGTACGCTAAATCGTTATCTATAGTTGCGGGAATACCCATAACTTTAATGCCAAAGTTGTCGCTTAAGTCTTTTGCGCCACGCAAAGTACCGTCGCCACCAATAACGACTAAACCGTCGATACCAAACGCCGACAAAGCCTCCGCAGCCTGTCTTTGTGCCTCTAAATCCTTAAACTCAGGACAACGAGCAGTTTTTAGAAAAGTACCGCCCTTATGAATCATATCGGAAACCGAACGAGAGCCAAGACGGTTAATTTCACCCTTTACTAAACCGGCGTATCCCCTTTCTATTCCATAAATATCCATCTTATTATTTAACGCAGTACGAACTACGGCTCTGATACAAGCGTTCATGCCGGGAGCGTCGCCACCACTAGTTAAAACTGCTATGCGTTCCATATAGTAATCCTCCTATAGTAAAACCAAATTCATTTTATCACATTACTAAAATTTTATCTACTTTTTAGAAGTGATTTTTAAGATTTTTTTCTAAAAAATATGATGTTAGATTCTCCAACGTATCCCTTAAGTTCGCTTATTAGTCCTTCGCAACGCCTTATGGATAAATGCGGATTATATTTCTTGCCGTTCATTGCGATAATAATAGGAATTTCGCCCGGATAACTTTCTAAAACGTCTAAAACGGAATCTAATATATCGTCTTTGCCGTCCGGAATAATTACGCCTAGGTATTCCTTTTCTTCATCTTGGGTTTCTTCTTTAACGTCAAGTTCAGTTAAATCGTCGGCAATAATTTGAGCAATTCCATCCTTTACCTGAATTTTACCACTAACTCTAACTATTTGTTCCTCGTTTATAAGCGTTCTTGCTTTCTCGAATATTTTTGGGAAAACTATAACTTCTATTTGTCCGTACACGTCCTCTAACTTAATAAAAGCCATAGTAGTTCCACTCTTGGTAGATAGTCTCTTATATTCGGAAATTATACCGCCCATAACTACGTGTTGACCGTCTTGAATTTCGGTATATATTTTGTTTTGCTCTTCGTCTTCTTCGTAGAAGTCTAAAACGCTCGTGTTAAATGAAAATTTATCAAATTGTTCGACGTAGTCGCTCAAAGGATGTCCCGAAAGATATATTCCCAGCACGGCTTTTTCGTTGATTAGCTTTTCCTTAGAAGAATATTCAGACAAGTTTGGATACTCAATTTTTAATCCTTCGTCCTCTGCTAATAGCGTACCGAAAAGACTAATTTGGAATTCGTTTTTCTTCTTGTTGTTTTCGGCTACTCTATCCATATAGTTTGCGTAAACAGCCATTAACGAACGACGGTTAACGCCAAACTCGTCAAACGCGCCCGCTAAAATTAAACTTTCGACTAAACGCTTGTTGATGCCGAAAGATATGCAACGATTAACGAAATCTTCAAAAGATGTAAAATTGCCTTTGCGAGTTCTTTCTTCAACTATTAAGTTAATAACTCCAAGACCAACGTTTTTAAGACCTACTAAACCAAATCGAAGTCCACCGTTTTCGCACTTAAAGTATGCCACACTCTTGTTGATGTTTGGGGGATAAACCTCTATACCTTTACTTTTTACGTAGGTTAAATATTTAGAAGTTTCTTCTATTTTATCTAGACGGTTATTTAAAATGGAGGCAAAGAATTCTACTTGATAATATCTCTTTAGATATGCCGTTTGATAGGCTAAAACTGCGTACGCCGCCGCGTGCGACTTGTTAAACGCGTATTTTGCAAAGCCAGCCATTTCATCAAACACTTCGGTGGCTATTTCTACGGGAACGCCGTTTGCAACTGCGCCGGGAATCGGGTCGCCTTTTTCACTAACGCCACCCTCTATAAATATCTTTTTCTGTCTAGCCATTTCGTCAACGTTTTTCTTTCCCATTGCCCTTCTAACGATATCCGACTGTCCTAGCGAGAATCCACCGACTTTTTGGCAAATTTGCATAACTTGTTCTTGATATATCAAAACGCCGTAGGTAGCCTTTAATATAGGCTCTAATAAGGGGTGTTTGTATCTTATCGTTTCGGGGTTATGCTTATATTTAACGTAAGTAGGTATAGAATCCATAGGACCCGGTATATACATAGAAATACCCGCGATTATATCTTCGAAAGTAGAAGGCTTTAAATCTTTCATAAAGCGTTTCATACCGGGACTTTCAAGTTGGAAAACGGCGTCAGTCTCGCCCTCGCTTATAAGTCTATATACGCCTTCGTCTTCGTAACCTAGTTTATGGAAGTCTAATTCTACTCCGTGGTCTTCTAAAATATATTGCTTTGCTTTTGCTATATCCGTTAAAGTTCTAAGTCCAAGGAAGTCCATTTTAAGCATACCCAACTGCTCGACTTCTTTCATATCGAACTGGGTAGTAACGTCTTCGTCTCTACGTTGAAGCGGTACGTTGTCTGCAATAGGTTTAGCGCATATTACTACGCCCGCCGCATGCATACCCGTTTGGCGTG
>JAFZIB010000009.1 GCA_017554545.1 Clostridia bacterium | reverse complement strand
GGTATAGGCGTAAGTTTTTCTGCTACTGAACTAGAAAACTCTAATCAAATATTAAAGGTATCGTTAAACTCTCCCGCGTTTAACGCCGGAATAAAAGAGGGCGACCAAGTAGTCGGAGTTAAAAAGGTTATAGCAAACGCGACAGAGGAACAAGAATACACTCCTATCGAAAACGGCAAGCAACTTTCCGACTTTATGAAAGCAGTCGTAGAAAACCAAAAAGTTAGCCTAAAAATCATTAGAGATAGCGAGGAATTATTCTTTGAAGTAATAAAATCCGAGTATTATATGTGCTACGTTACCTACACCGATAGCGAGCAAAAGGCGTATTTCTCACCCGACGGTAATACCGAAGGCGAAAGCGTAGAAAACGTTGGCGACTCTATCAAAGAGCACCCATACGATAGTGGAAACGCTCAGTTGGGAGACGACGTTGCTATAATAACGCTGTCTGCTTTCGAAGGTGACGCAGGGTATCAGATAGGCGCTGTCATAAAATATATGATTTCCCGTGGAAGAACCAGCCTAATATTAGACCTTTGCGGAAACGGTGGCGGAGATATGCGAGTGCTTACCGAAGTGGCGTCGCACTTAATTTACAACCAAGGCAAAAACGATTATAAAATAGTCAGCGCAAACGAAAAACTAGACGGTGACGGCGCAGAGACCGAAGAGGGATATAGAGTTAGTCATTTTTCGGTTGAAAACAACAATTTTAACTTAGGCGTAGAAAAGATAACCGTTATGGCGGACAGATATACTGCGTCTGCGTCCGAGTGTTTAATAGGCGCAATGATACACTATTCAAAGAGTTCTAATCCCGAGCAAGAAGACGGTAAAAAAGAGCCGTTCTCTAAAGACAATTTAGTTATAGTATCAAGTTTAGACTCAGCAGGGCAAACGGTTTACAGAACCTACGGCAAGGGCATAATGCAAACGACCTACCGTTTGCAATCGGGTGGCGCGCTTAAACTAACCACGGCAAAAATCACTTGGCCGGACGGGAAAACTTGTATTCACAAAGTAGGCATTAAGCCGAGCCTAAGTCAAAACGGAGTTTTAGATAAGCAAAGCGCAATAGACAGAGCAATAGAAATTGCCTCTCAGTTAGAAAAAGATTAAATTTTAAGCAAAATACTCGTTTAATATTCTAACTACGGTTAAGTCGGCAAAATTTTCAATAGGTTTCACGCCAAATCCCCCGTCACTAGGACGGGGGGTTTCTTTTTGCCCTCGCTCAACGAACGCCGTTACAACGGGCAATACTGTTTCGAGATTGAGGTTGCCAACGGTTTTTTTTAGGTCGAAGGAGTTTTCTTTTAAGCTGTTAAAAAGTGGCAACAAATTCTCTAAACCGTATTCTTTTAGAAAAAACGAAATTAAAAATTGTAATATTTCCATACGCAACCGCTAACATAATATAATATGTCGCTCATAAAATAAAATTGAACAATCTTTAGGAGGGCATTATGCAAGACTTTAATTCTAATTTCAATCAAACCCAACACGGCCAAAACGACGGGCAAGCGCCCAAAGGGCTTAT
Organism: Clostridia bacterium; assembly: GCA_017554545.1. Classification (GTDB taxonomy): domain Bacteria; phylum Bacillota; class Clostridia; order Christensenellales; family Borkfalkiaceae; genus UBA1259. Next base: position 3,544 of record JAFZIB010000009.1, on the reverse strand, counting down.
GGATATGGTTCGCCAAATAGCAAGCAAGTTTGACGGCAAAGACCAAAACGAACTTCTTAAAGCCATATATCTAGAGGCGGAAAAAGGCAAGCGCAACGGCACGCTGACCAACGCTCAACTCGACGCGTTTGCAAATATGCTTTATCCTTTTATAGACGCTAAAAAACAAAAACTGTTATCTAAAATAGTAGAAGAACTTAAAAAAATTTAGCCTTTTATTTATTAAAGGGCGCGTTGCAAATATTGATTATAGACTTAACGAAATAGTCTATTTCACGGGTGGTGTTTTGAACGGCGTAACTCGCTCTGATAAGCCCTTCGTTTTGCGTGCCTAAAAATTCGTGCATCTTGGGCGCGCAATGAAGCCCGCCCCTAACGGCAACGTCGTAGTCGCTGTTTAACAGGTCGCTGGCTTGTTCGGAAGATATATCGTCAATCTTAAAGGCAACTATTCCACAAGGGTTAGGCTTAGAATAGCAAGTGACTTTGGGGCAAAGTTTAAGCGCGTTTATAGTCCTTTCGGTGTACGCGTATAAATGCCTAGAAAAATTGTCTAGGTTATCTCTGATTAGGCATACGCCCTCGTAGAGAGCCGAAATAGCAGGCAAATTAAGAGTGCCAGCCTCTAACTTTTCGGGGTACACTTCGGGCTGGGAAAGGCTATAACTCATACTTCCCGTTCCACCAAAAATTAAGGGCGAAATTTCGGTGTTTTTATCAAAGATAAGAACTCCCGAACCCATAATTCCGTAAAGCCCTTTATGGCCTGCAAGGCAAAGGGCGTTTATTCCCGAGTTAAGATTAATTTTTAAGTGACCACCCGCTTGAGCGCCGTCTAAAATATATAATAGTCCGTGCTTTTTGGCGAGCGCACCTATTTTTTCGAAGGGCAAAACCTCTCCCGTAACGTTGGATACGGCGGTAGTTACTATAAGGTAGGTGTTGCTTTTAATTTTACTTGATATTGCGCCTACGATATCGCCGTTACTATCGGGACTGACTACGTCTAAAGAGATAAGCCCTAAATCTTTAAGATGAAACAACGGGCGCAAAACCGAATTATGTTCGTAGCAAGTAGTTATAACGTGCCCGCCCTTTTTTATAGTGCCAAAAATGGCAATATTTAACGATTCGGTGCAGTTTTTGGTAAAAACCACTCTGTCGTCCGGGCTGTTATACATTTCCGAAAGCACTTTTCTGCACTTATAAATTCGTTCCTGACCGGTTACGGAAAGCCTATGTCCACTTCTGCCGGGGTTCGCAGACAAATATTTAATGATAGAATAGGCGTCTTCTACGACTGCGCTCGGCTTAAAACCACCGGTTGCGGCGTTGTCAAAATAAATCATATTTCCTCCCGTGTTTTTAACATTATAAACTAATAAATAATACTATATTGTATAAGAAAAATTTTTCTTTTATGCTAAGGAGAAGTATTTATGGAGTTTATAATAGTGGCGTTTCGTTCGCGCACGCACACGGTAGCGTTTTCGGAATACCTTCTTAAGCGCGGAATATCAAACGAAATAGTCAACACGCCCAAGGAGGCGGGCGTGGGCTGTGGACTTTCGGTAAAGATATCGCCCAGCAAGTTTCCTATGGTAAGGCAAGCCACGTTTAAGGTAGGCTACAACTCGTTTGCAGGCTTTTTTTCGGTTAAGCATTTGGCAGGCAAACGCGTAGTAAGAAGTATTTGATTTAAAACACTTGTAAAAATCGCCCCGTTTGTGTTAATATTATTAATGTAATAAGCGGGGCGAAATTACTATGGATAAAAACAAGGCAGGGCTAATAGTGGAAAAACTTTCCACCGTGTTTACCGATAAGCCCGCGTTAAATTTTAATAGTCCGTTCGAACTGTTGATAGCGGTGATTTTATCCGCACAATGTACCGACGAAAGGGTTAACAAGGTGACTAAAGTATTGTTCGAAAGGGCAAACACTCCCGAGCAAATGCTAAGTTTATCTCAAAACGAACTAGAGGAATATATTTTTTCTTGCGGACTTTATAAAAGCAAGGCTAAACATATTTTGTCTGCTTGTGCCGATTTAACCGAAAAGTTTAACGGACAAGTCCCAAACGACGTAGAGAGCCTTCGCACGCTCGCAGGGGTGGGCAGAAAAACGGCAAACGTGGTGTATAGCGTGGCTTTCGGTGGCAACGCAATTGCCGTTGACACGCACGTGTTTAGGGTTTCTAACAGAATAGGACTAGTTAGTGCGACCAACGTGTTGAACGTAGAAAAGGGCTTGATGAAAATTCTAAACGAGTCCGACTGGTCGAGAGCACATCACTATCTAATTTATTTGGGCAGAAGTTATTGTAAGGCGATTAAACCCGACTGTGAAAACTGCCCTATAACCGAGTATTGTAAAAAACGGATTAAAAGGTGAAAAAATGTTTATTGACAGAGCGTTAATTAATATAAAAGCAGGTGACGGCGGAAACGGAATTACCTCCTTTTTGCACTTTAAGGGCAAAGTGAGTGGTGGTCCGGACGGCGGTGACGGCGGAAAAGGCGGAGATATTATTTTCGTTGCCGATAAAACTATAACTAGCCTTGCCGATTATTATTATAAAACTAAATTCGTTGCCGAAAACGGACAACCCGGCGAGCCAAAGGATTGTTTTGGCAGGGGTGGAAAGGACACCGTGTTAAAAGTTCCGCTAGGCACTATTATTAAAGACTACGAAACGGGCAACGTAATTGCCGATATGTTCTACGACGGACAAACCAAAACGGTATTAGTCGGCGGTGACGGTGGCAAGGGCAACGCTAAATTTAAAAACGCAAGAAGACACGCACCACACTTTTCGCAAACGGGCGAAAAAACCGAAACTAAACGCGTAGTATTAGAACTTAAAACTATTGCGGACGTTGGTTTAGTGGGCTTTCCAAACGTTGGCAAATCGACTATTTTATCCAAACTAACTAGAGCGCGTCCAAAAATTGCGAACTATCACTTTACGACTTTGTCGCCCAACCTTGGAATTTGCGATTACTACGACCACAATTTCGTTATAGCAGACATACCGGGACTTATAGAGGGCGCGAGTGACGGCGCAGGGCTCGGCATCGAGTTTTTAAGACATATCGAAAGAACGCGTATGCTCGTTCACGTTATCGATATATCTGCAACCGACGGCAGAGACCCCTACGACGACTACCTTAAAATTAACGCCGAACTAAAAAAATACAGCAAGCAACTTGCTAAACTTAAACAGATTATCGTTTGTAACAAGTCGGACGTTTACGGCGCAGACGAAAATTTAAAAGAGTTTAAGGCTAAAGTAGGTAGAAAGAAAATTCTATGCGTTTCGGCGCTAACGGGTGAGGGACTAGACGAACTTAAAAAGCAAATATACTTGCAAATAGAAAAACTTCCACCGGTAAAACCGATGGAATTTGAGGAATTTAACTACACCAAACCCGAAAGATTGTCTTTTGAAATTTTCCGTGAGGGTGAAACCTTCGTGGTGGTTGGCACTTTGGTAGAAGTTTTAAAGCGCAACGTAGTTATGACCGATATGCACTCGCTCGCG
>JAFZIB010000057.1 GCA_017554545.1 Clostridia bacterium | reverse complement strand
TACTATAAGTGTCTTTACCAGATATTGAGAATATAACTTCTTTAATACCGCCTAGTTCAGTAGAACTATTGTCAATTTCCTCTGCCTTCCAGCGATTTTTTTCTGCAAATTTAACGTACATTCTATAAAGTTCGTAAGCAAATAAACTTGCTTCCTCGCCACCTGCACCGGCTCTAATTTCCATAATAACGTTTTTATCGTCGTCAGGGTCTTTAGGTAAGAGTAAAATTCGTAAATTATTTGATAATTCTTGAATTTTATCCTTGCACACAAGAATTTCTTCTTCCATAAGAGCACGCATTTCGGCATCAGTTTCAGTTGCAACGTGCTGTTTTAGTTCTTCTTGTTCTGAAACGACTTTTTTATATTCTGTATAAGCCTCAACCGTTTCAGTAATATCTGCAAGTTCTTTCGTGTAGGATTTCCATTCGTCCATTCTGGAAATAACTTCGCTATCGGAAACTAACTCGTTTAGTTTATTATAGCGTTCTAACATTTTGTCGAGTTTTTTAAACATCAACGCACCGCCTTAATAATTCTGTCAATATTATCGTAATCTTTTATTATCTCAATTGATTGATAACCCTCGTCAATCAAGATTTTCTTAATATCTTCCGCTTGATTATATCCACATTCAAACAGTAAATATCCTTGCTTTTCTAAATGATTTATTGCTTGCTTGGAAATTTGCCTATAAAAATCCAATCCGTCCTCTCCACCGTCTAACGCAAGCATAGGCTCAAAGTCCTTAACCTCTTTTTGTAAGGAACTTATATCCTCACTCTTAATATAAGGTGGATTTGAAAGGATAACGTTATATTTTTTATCGATAAGATTGTTAAATAAATCGCTTAAAACGAATTCGACCTTAGCGTCGTTAATCAAAGCGTTTTCTTTTGCGACGTCTAGCGCCTCTGTTGAAACGTCCGACGCAGTAACCTCCGCATTAACCGACTTTGATATCGATACTGCAATTGCACCGCTACCCGTACATAAATCTAAAACCGAGTCGCCCTCTTTTATAACCTCTAACGCTTTTTCAACGAGAAGTTCAGTTTCAGGTCTTGGAATTAGAACGTTCTCGTTAACCTTAAAGGTATAGCCATAAAAATCGGTATCACCTATACAGTACCATAAAGGTCTGCCCGTACAACGCATATCAACGAGAGCGTCTATCTCCTTTTGCTTAGCTATGGGAATTAAATCATCAAGGTAAACTTGATTACGTTTAACACCTAGCGTTATAGAAACTATCCACTCCGCCTCTGCCTTTTCTTCAACGCCACAACTTAAAAGTTTTTGTTGAGCGTCTAAGGTAGCTTGTTTTCTACTTTTAGGCATTTCGAATTTTACTTCGCTAATCGTTGGGTCAAAATCCATTTCAATAACCTTGTTAAATGCGGTTATTGCAACCTCAATCATATCGTCGGTAGGCTCTCTCGTGGTAACTTTTTGCAAAAGTAATCCGGGAACTTTTAAGGGATAAAAAATAAAGCAACGAGTTTTTGCTAAGCCCTTAAGCAGTTCATATGCTAGTCCGGCTACTAGTGGCAAAATCAAGATTTTGCAACCTATACGAATAAATCTATTAAGTTCAACTCCAACTAAACTTTCAAAAATCGCAAAGGATAAAATACTGATTATCATGACGAACACGATAAAAGTAGTACCGCATCTATCGTGCACTCTCGTACATTTTTTTGTGTTTTCAACTGTTAATTCCTTACCACTTTCGTAACAAGAAATCGTTTTATGTTCTGCTCCGTGATACATAAAAGTCCTTTTAACGTCCTTCATAAACGAACAAAGCAGAATATATATTACGAATATAGCGATTTTTAATAAACCTTCGATAAGGTTTCTAACAAGAAGATTAAATGTTGTTGAAAACAAGGTTTCAAGTAATCCTCTTATGAACTGAGGCAAAAAAACAAACAACGTAACGGCAAGAACCACGGCAAACAAAAGAGCAATAGTCGTAACTACGCTCATAACGTTTACCTTAAAGGTTTTAGCAAGCCATTTTTCAAACTTAGAAGGTTCTCCCTCTCCGTAAACGTCTGCCGAACGCATTAAAATAGAAACGCCCGAAACCATAGAACTAACGAAGGAACAAACGCCTCTAATAATAGGCAATCTAAAAAAAATTGAGCGTTTTTTTAGTGGTTTAATTCTTTTAGTTTCCATTCGAATATAGCCGTCGGCATCGCGAACGGCTGTAGCCATAGAACTTTCTCCACGCATCATAACGCCCTCCATAACGGCTTGACCGCCTATGGAAACGCACTTCTTTTTTTGCTGTTTACAACTACTCATTGTTTAAAAAAACGGCTTTAAGTGTAAAAATACCCTTAAAGCCGAATTAAGTCCCTCTATTTTGCTGCTTTGTTATATCTCTTGTTGAACTTGTCTACACGGCCGCCGGTGTCTACCAATTTTTGCTTACCAGTAAAGAAGGGATGACATTTGCTACAAATATCAACCTTGATAACGTCGGTATTTTTAGTTGAACCGGTTTTAAAAGTTTCACCGCAAGCGCATACAACAGTAACCTCGTGATAGTTGGGATGGATTTCCTGTTTCATATTACACCTCTCAAACTGAATTTACTGTGTAATTATATTATATTTTTAATGTTTAGTCAACTAATAAACAAGCATTTATTTATATTTTTTACAAAATCTTTCAATAATTTTCTAATATCATAAAATAGTTGCTTTTTTTTGATTGATGTAATATAATAATGGTGATTTTTCTAATTTTAGGGAGATTTTTATGAAAGGTTACAAAACTCTTAACCCTCTATCTATCGTCGAGCAAGAGTACTCCGATACTTTGCACGATAATTCAGCATGCAAGGTTAAGATAACTAAGGCGTTGATTGAGTTAGCCGATTTACTTAGATATAAGGGCGAAATCGAAACGAACGACGTTTATTTAGGTAGTTCGGGAATAGGTATTATTTCCGAAACAGAACCAAACTTTTTCGGTTTAGAAAAAGGTAAACGAGTTTATATCGACCCTTATCGTCAATGCGACGAATGTTATAACTGCAAAAACGGCGAACATCTAAAATGCTCTAATCTTCTTTCTGCAGGAGAAGACTTTAACGGCTATTTGGCAAACTTCACCTCTTGCGATACTAATAAGGTTTATTTGTTACCCGACAGCGTTTCTGATTTAGACGCGTTGTTCGTTGGGCATATCGCTTTGGCACTTACCATTATCGACAAATTAAACGTTCAAAAAGGCGACTACGTAGTTGTAACCGGCGGAAATACTCTAGCAAACATCTTAAGTCAACTAATCATATATTATCAAGCAGTTCCCATCTATTTATCTACTAGCGATAGCGAAACTACTCTTGCAAAAAATTCCGGAATTTACTACGTGTTAGACGGAAACGACAACTGGATTAAAGAAGTTTCTACTATCACGGGCGGCAGAATGGCAGAAAAAGTAGTATTCTGTTCGGATAGTAGCATTACGGCAGCAAAAATCTTTACCTTAGTTTCCTATAACGCAACCGTAATTTTTACGGGCGTATATCATAACACCACGTCTTTCTCGTTCGTTAAAGCAATAAAAAAACAATCTAATATTTTATGCGTTAACAACGGATTTGGCAATACGGCTGCAGCAATCAACCTATTAGCAAACAAGGCGGTTTCTTTATCACATTTTAACGTTCCCATTTGCAAATACGACGAAGTTCCAACTCAATTTAAAAAACTAAACGACGAGTTTGATAAAACAGGCTGTTTTATGGAAACTTTAGTTGAAATTTAATAAGAATACAAATAAAAACCCGAGCATATTGCTCGGGTTTTTTAATTTTTAATTTGCTTTTGATTTAAAAATAATCTAAGTATTTTTCTTATTATCATAGGTGGCTTAAAACAATAAATTCTCATATTACACCTCTACGATAATATACGCAAAGATTTTTAATTTGTTTACAAAACGATTAAATATTACGTAATTGTTCTATAATTAATTTTCTATCTGGAGCGTTAAACACGGTGCTACCCGCTACTATAACGTTTGCGCCGGCGTCTTTACAAGATTTAACGTTTTCTAACGTAATACCACCGTCTATTTCAAGGTCAATTTCTTTACCCGTTTTAAGAATAAGTTCAGCAGTTTGTTCAACTTTAGGAAGAACGTATTCAATGAACTTTTGTCCACCAAATCCGGGGAAAACACTCATTAAAAGAACCATATCACACATATCGATTACGGGTTCTAAAACCTTAACAGGAGTGTCGGGATTGATAACTGCTCCGCATTTAACACCTAAGTCTTTAATTTGTTTTAAAGTGTCCTTTAATTTATCCCCACACGCTTCGTGATGCACGGTAATAATATCTGCGCCTGCGTTTGCAAATCTCTCTACGTAATTCCAAGGGTTTAATATCATTAAGTGTGTGTCAAACACGGCGTTTGAACATTTTCTTATATCTTTAATAACGTTAGGTCCAAACGATAAGTTCTTAACGAAATTTCCATCCATAACGTCAAGGTGAATAACGTCTGCTCCGCACTCGGTTATCATCTTTAAGTCTTCGCCAAGACGAGAAAAATCGGCAGAAAGCATAGACGGTGCAATTTTAATTTTTTTCATAGTTGTCCTCCATTTTAGAATTGTTTTTTATATCGTTAATATATCTTCTTCTGAGTTGTCCGCAAGCGCCCTCGATATCAGCGCCCATTCTTCTACGCAAGGTAGCAGATAAACCACCTTTTTCTAATAGACCTAAAAACCTATAAGCATTTTTGTCGGTAACGGTTTTAAGTTGATTTTCCTTAACCTCGTTTAATCTTATCAAGTTCACGTGGCAAGGTTTACCTGCAAATAATTCAATAAGTTTGTCCGCGTGGCGTTTGGTATCGTTTTTTTGGTTAATTAAAACGTATTCAAATATATATCTTCTACCTGTTTTATTAAAATAATTTTCACAGGCGGATAATATTTCATTTATAGAATAAGCCTTAGCAATGGGCATAATTTCCTTTCTTTCGTCGTCGAACGGGAAATGAAGTGAAACGGTTAGGTTTATATCTATATTTTCTTCGGCAAGTTTATACATTTGCGGAACTAATCCCGAGGTGGAAAGACTAACGTTTCTAGGGCTTATATTAATACCGCCTTTCTCGGAAACTAATCTTAAAAACTTAATGGTATTATCGTAATTATCAAGCGGTTCTCCACTACCCATTAAAACCACGTTAATAATTTTTCTCTTATCGGCAATACCACCGCCAAGATATTTGTTAACCATTATAATCTGTCCAAGCATTTCTGCAGGTTCTAGGTTCCTAACTAAACCGTCTAGACCGGACGCACAGAAAGCGCAACCCATTCTGCAACCGACTTGAGTTGAAATACAAATCGTATAGCCGTATTTATATTTCATTAAAACACTCTCGATTAGGTTGCCGTCGGGTAGTTTAAATAAAAATTTTTCGGTGCCGTCAACAGACTTAACCGATTCTACAATTTCAACAGGTTGGTCTATAAACTCCTCGTTTAGTTTGGCTCTAAATTCTTTAGAAACGTCGGTCATGTCACAAAAGTTTAGTCCGCTATGTAATGACTTAAAAATTTGAGACGCCCTAAACGGCTTTTCACCCCTTTGTATTAAATTGTTTTTCAGTTCTTCTAAACTGAAATTCATTATTAACTTTTTCAAATTATTTAACTCTCTTTAGTTTAGCAACGTAAAATCCTAATCCACCCGAAACGTCTGGTAAAAATTGAACAGTTCCAAGTATTTTTTCGCATGGTAAATTACTATCTATATCCTCAATCGCGAAATTATCGTTAGCGTCTAAAAATTCTTTTATAATATTAATATTTTCACTCTCTAAAATCGAGCAAGTCGAATAGTATAAATATCCACCGATTTTTACGTATTTACAAACGTTGTTTAATATACTAATTTGTTCGTTATTAAGGCTAACAAGGTCTTCTATCGACCTATTTAATTTGATATCCGGGTTGTCGTTAACAACGCCTAAGCCACTACAAGGCGCGTCGCATAATACTGCGTCGAATTTACTATCAAAATCTGGATTATATGCCTTTGAATCCATTTCGAAAGCAGTAACGTTATCTCTGCGCATACGCGTATAGTAACTCTTTATCAATTCTACCCTATGCTGATGAATATCGCAAGAGGTAACATGTCTAAACTTATAAGAAAGTCTAATACTTTTACCTCCAGGCGCAGCACAACAATCTAGCAAACTGTCCGAAGGAGTAACAACGTCGCATATAGCAACCGAGCCTAGCGCCTGAAAGGTGTATATCCCCTTATCAAAATCTTCGTTTCTAACGAAGTTATCACAAGTAAAAACGTTTTTAAACGGAGTCTTAACAAATTTAACGCCCTTATCCGTTAAATATTTTTCTCCGTCGTAATCGTAGAACGCTAGCGTCGTTTTGGCGTTTTGCGCCTTAATTATACATTCAGTTCTAGCCTCTCCGTAAACGTTAATAAGTTCCTTTATGGCAAAGAGTGGAAAGGAATATAAAATAGAAAGTTTTTCGTCGATTTCGCTTGGCAAAGGTATCTTTGAATTTATAAACTTATGCAAGAAAGCGTTAACGAAACCACTTGCTCCACCTTTACCCAACTTTTTAACTAATTCAACGGCGTTCTTTACAACGGCGTATTCTTTTTTTTCTAGGTATTTCAACGCATACATAGAAATTTTAAGTATGGTTCTAATTGCAAGTTTGGGAGTTTGCGGTGCAAGTTGTTTGATATAATACGAAAGTTCAATATCCTTATCTAAAACGCCGTAAACGGTTTTAACCGTTAAAGGTCTATTCTTCTCCTCTATAAAGGTAGAGGAAATGGCCTGTTTAACGTAGGTTTTTTCGCTATAAACCTTATTAAGAATACAATAACAATCGTAAAAATAGTTTATCATTAACCTAAAATAATTCCTTTATTAATCGTGTTGCCGGCTAAGAAATCCTTAATAAACACAGGTTTCCCACCCGCTTTTTGAACGCAAATTAGTTTAATTGCGTCGTGTCCGCACGCAACTACTAAGTCCTTATCGTTAATCAGCACTTCCCCGGGAGTAGCGTCGTCAGTTCTATTTGACAGTTTTGCCGAGAAAATCTTAAACGGCTCTCCGTTTAAGATTGTGTACGCCCCTGGCGCAGGATTGAACGCTCTAATTTGATTTATAATTTCAATTGCAGATTTATTCCAGTCTATTAGTGCGTGTTCCCTTTTAATCATTTTTGTTAAAGTAGCTAAACTATGGTCTTGTTTAGTAAGATTAACTTTACCGTCACGCAACGAATCTATTGCCTCTAGAATGCAAATGCTACCTAAATCGGATAGTTTATCAAAAAGACTACCACAAGTATCCTCGTAGGATATATCAATTGCTTTTTGCAACAAAATATCGCCGGTATCAATTCCCAACTCAGTTTTCATTATGGTTATACCGGTAGTTTTGTCCCCGTTTAATATTGCGTAATGAATCGGAGACGCACCTCTATATTTCGGAAGTAGGGACGCGTGAATATTATATACGCCAAGCTTTGGAATATCTATAATCTCTTGCGAGAGAATTTGACCAAACGCGCAGGTTATAAACAAATCGGCGTCGAGTAATTTTAAATCCGAAACCCCTTCCTTACTAATCTTATCGTATTGGAAAACTTTTAATCCGTAATTTTGTGCAAGTAGTTTTACTGGAGGAGCCGTTAATATTCTCTTTCTACCGACAGGTTTATCTTTATTACAAACTACTGCAACAACCTCGTCTTTTCCTGCCTTAAGTATCGCCTCAAGTGGTTTTACGGAAAAATCTGGCGTTCCAAGATAAACAATTTTCATTAATCGTCCTCCTGAACGTCTAGCGCTTTATCTACGTAAACTATACCGTCTAAATGGTCGTTTTCGTGGCAGAATATTCGCGCCAAAAAACCTTCGGCGTTAACCGTGAAAGGCTTTCCGAATCTATCGTAGGCTTTAACCGTCACCTTATTAGGTCTAATAACCGTACCACTTTTGCCTCTTACGGAAAGACAGCCTTCTACCCCCGATTGAGAACCGGAACAATTTGATAATACGGGGTTTATACATTCGTAATATAGTCCGTCGTAACTAACTATAAAGATTCTTCTTAAAACTCCAACTTGCGGAGCGGCAAGTCCAACTCCGTCTGCAATTTTAAGAGTTTGTTTCATATCGTCTAAAAGTTGATGTGTCTTTTCTCCATAGTCAACGACAGGAAAACTTTTTTTTCTTAAAGTTGGGTCGCCTAATTGAATTATATTTCTAACTGCCATTTATACACCTTAAGTTAACCTTTTTTACTTTTATTAATTCTAAAATCCAACAACCAAAAATAATTCATTTAATTTAAGTTGTTGGGATTTACTTCTAATACCACGTTTACGTCCTTACCTTTAAGAGAGTTTGAAATCTCAAATATATTATCTAGCAGATTTTCGCCATCTGAAGTAATTCGCATTAAAACTTGGTATCTATATTTATTTTGTAGTTTTTTAAGAGGCGCTTTCATAGTGCCGAAAAACTTAAACTTTTCTTTATTTGATAGATATATTACGTTAAGTTGATTATAAACCTCTCTGGTTTTTTCTAGCGTTTTTTGTTCGTCTTCGCCACTAATTAACACTCTAGCGATTTGCGTAAAGGGCGGAAAAGCCGTTGCCTTTCTTAAAGAAATTTCTTGAGTAAAAAATCCTTTATAATCGTACCTTAACGCTTGCCTTAAAGTTGCGTTATCCGGCTGATACGTTTGCAAAACCACTTTACCCGTATCGCCTGCTCTGCCACTTCGACCGGCAACCTGAGTAATCAACTGAAAGGTTCTTTCTAAACTTCTATAATCGGAAAAATACAGACTTGAATCGGCATCTAATATACCTACTAACGTAACTGCAGGAAAGTCGTGCCCTTTTGCTATCATTTGAGTTCCGACCAAAATATCGGCTTTGCGTTCGGAAAATTCGCTTAAGATTTTATAATGTCCCTCTTTGGTTTGAGTGGTATCTCTATCCATTCTAAGCACTCTAGCTAAAGGGAATAATTTTCTAATCTCGTCAACTACTCTTTCCGTACCTACCCCACCGTATTGCAGTCTAGTGCTTCCGCACTCTGTACACGCGTTGACCATTTTGTATTTTTGTCCACAATAATGACACAATAACGAGTCGTCTTCTCTATGATAAGTAAGTGATACGTCGCAAGAATCACACTTGAAAACGTGTCCGCACTCCGTACATATAACCGTTTTTGAATATCCCCTTCTGTTGAGGAAAATTATAGCTTGATTGCCTTTTGCCAAGCAAGCGTCAAGTTCTTCTTTTAAGAGAGAGGATAAAAAGGAGTTGTTTCCCCTTCTAATCTCTTTTCTCATATCAGCAATTAGAACTTCAGGAAGGGGTTTTTTATTTATACGCTCGGGCATTTCAATTAGATTATATTCACCTTCTTGGGCTTTTAGATAACTCTCGATAGACGGGGTTGCGCTACCTATAATAATCTTTGCATTTGAGTATTTTGCCCTCATTTTAGCAACTTCTATAGTTGAATATCTGGGAGCAGATTCGCTTTGATAACTGCCGTCGTGTTCTTCGTCGATAATAATTAAACCTAAATTTTCAACAGGCGCAAATATAGCGCTTCTTGCGCCAACGGCAATCTTAGCCTCTCCGTTTCTAAGACGCCACCACTCGTCAAACCTCTCGCCTGCAGATAATCCACTATGTAATATCGCAACGGACGAACCGAATCGAGACTTTAATTGCCCGAACATTTGAGGCGTTAGCGATATTTCGGGAACTAACATTATCGCCGTTTTACCCTCGTTTACAGTCTTGTCGATTAGACTTAAATAAACTTCCGTTTTACCACTACCCGTAACACCAAATAATAGCGTAACCGGTTTATCCGTGTTAAAAAAACTATCTATCGCGTCGTTTTGAGAATTAGTTAATTCAATTCTTTTCTCTTTAGCGGTAACTTGGGTGTATGGCTCGCGATAATTTTTAACCTTTTTAACGTTAATTACCCCTTTTTTGATAAGCGAATTAACTGCGCTCGCACCGAAATTTTTGTTTAAATATGTTAAGTCCGATTCAGAGTTAAACCGTAAAAATTCTAAAATCTCCCTTTGCTTTTTTGCAGAAGATTTCAACGAGGATATAACCTCTATAACGTTATTGTCGCTCGATAAATAAGCAATGGACGTAAAACTTTCTTTAACCCTACCCTTTCTCATTTCAGATGGCAAAAAAAGTCTTAATACTTGCGCTTTATTAGCGTAATACTTATTGCATATCAATTGCATTAACGCTAATGTTTCGCTAGTTAAAACGGGTTTATCGTCTAGAACTTTATTTATAGGTTTAATTCTATCACTATTAAAACTAGCGGTATGCTTAATATTAATAACGATTCCCTCTATAAATTTATTGCCAAACGGCACGCTAACGCGAGAACCGGGCTGTATCCCGTCCTCTAGATTAAACGAGTATTCAAATACCTTATCGACTTCGCTGTTAACGATATCGACTATTACGTCAGCGTACATAGTTAAACCAATAAAACTTTAATAAACAAATAAGTCCACCTCATCGGTGGACGGGTGGAAATTAATCTTTAGATGCAATAAGTTTGCCTTCGTAAATTTCCTTTGCTGCAACCGATAACGGTTTTTCCTTATCGGGAAGTTCTAACAAGCCTTGATTTTGCGCTTGTTCCATCAATTGTCTTGCTCTTTTACTAGCAACGACGCAAAGCGTGTATTTAGAACCTACTTTTTGTGCTAAATCGTCAATCGGTGGTTTATGTATCATAATAATTCTCCTTATATAAAAACGCTATTTGTTTTTTTCGTATTTAATAATTTCTTCTATTTGTTCAATTGCTTTTTGCAAATCATCGTTTACAACGGTGTAGTCGTATTTATCAGATTGAGAAAGTTCAAAGTTTAACCTGCTCATTCTAAGTTTAATCTTTTCTTCAGACTCGGTCGCTCTTCCTATTAGCCTTGCGTATAATTCTTCTTCGGAAGGAGGTGCAATCATAATCAAAATTGCTTTTGGGTAATTTGCTTTTACGTTTAACCCACCGTTCACGTCAATTTCAAGTAAAACGTCTTTGGACTGCAACTTCGTTTCAACGAATTCCCTGGGCGTGCCGTAAAAATTTTCAAAATGCTCGGAATACTCTAAAAATCCGTCGTTTTTAACTTTGTCTTTAAAGTCCTCTTTTGATATAAAAAAGTAATGTTTTCCGTCGATTTCGCCCTCTCTAGGATTTCTGGTAGTACAGGAAACGCTGAGCGCTAAATTAGAATTTCTTTCGATAAGTTTATTCGCAATCGTGCCCTTACCAACGCCGGACGGACCGGATAAAACAATTAATACGTTTCTCATGTTACTCTAAATTTTGAACTTGTTCTCTAACCTTTTCTATCTCGTTTTTTAGCGATAATGCAAGATTTGTAACCTCTAAATCGTTTGATTTAGAACAAATGGTATTAGATTCTCTGTTAAACTCTTGCATTAAGAAGTCTAATTTTTTTCCAACCTCGTTGCCCTCAATTATCGTTCTAAACTGGTTAACGTGCGATTTAAGTCTTGTTAATTCCTCGTCTATATTAGATTTATCGGTAAAGAACGCAACTTCTTGCAAAAGTCTTGCTTGGTCGTATTTTACGTCTAGTAAAGCTTCGGAAATTCTTTCGGTTAATTTTTGTTTATACTCTAAGGCAACTAACGGCGCTCTTTCACTTATTTTACCAACCGTTTCTTCGATTACGTTCATTCTGCCTAGCAAGTCGTCAACTAACTTCTCTCCCTCAATTAAGCGCATTAAATTAAGGTTTTTACAAGCGTTTTCTACGGTGTTTTTAATTATTTCGGTTAAGTCGGAATAATCTTCTACCATATTATCTTCAACGACCTCGGGTAACTTCATTACTTGAGTAATAGAAAAATCGTTTTCTAGCCCTAATTTTTCGGATAGCATTTTAGAAACGTTATAGTAAGCCAAAGCCTTTTCTAAATTAACGTCTAAATTAACGGGTTTAGAACGAGTATCGGAAAAATTTATAAATAAATCTACCCTTCCTCGCTTTATTAACGAACCGACGGTTTTACGAATTAAATCGTCAAAAGCAATAAACGAGCGAGGCATTTTAGTGTTTATATCTAAAACACGGTTGTTTACCGTTTTAATCTCTACAACTAAATTTATTCCGTCTTGAACGTATTCGGCTCTGCCGTATCCCGTCATGCTAAGCATAAAACAAACTAATCTCCTTTGTTATTAATATATATTTTATCATAAAAATAACTATAAATCAATTTTTTGTATTAAATTTTTAAAAGTTTCTTCGTCAATAATTTTAACGCCGAGTTTTTTTGCTTTTTCGAGTTTACTACCAGCGTCTTCTCCAGCCAAAACTAATGTGGTATTTTTTGAAACCGAACTCATAACCTCGCCACCTTCGGAAAGAATTAATGACGCCGCTTGGTCTCTCTTAAACGAAGACAAAGCGCCAGTTAAAACGACCTTTTCCCCAGCAAATACGCCCGTAACAACCTTTTTAGATTGCTCGCTAACAACGACTCCGCTATCTAATAATCGATTTATCTGGTATAAATTGTTTTGGTCGTTAGCGTATTCAAAAACAGAATTTGCAATAACCTCGCCAATCTCTGGCATTTCTATTAACTGGTCAAGTTTTGCAGATAAAAATCCGTCTAAGGTAATAAATTTTTCAGCTAAATCTTTTGCAGTCTTCTTCCCCACGTTATCTATGCCTAAGGCGTATATAAACGCAGATAAATCAACGACTTTTGATTTTTCTATTGAGTTTAGTAAATTTATGGTTTTTTGTTTCTTAAAACCGTCAAGCTTTATTAAATCGTCAAATTTTAAATTAAATAAATCAGCAAACTCACAAACGCCCAAGTCCTCGTAGAGTTGTTGAGCAGTCATTTCTGAAAATCCTTCGATATTAAAGCCCTGCTTACTTGCAAAGTTGGTCAGTTTTGCAATTATTCTCGGAACGCAATTTTCGTTAGGGCAAAATAAATTTGCGCCAACCTCGATAATATTAGCCCCGCAATAAGGACAAAATTTGG
>JAFZIB010000056.1 GCA_017554545.1 Clostridia bacterium | reverse complement strand
GGTTTCTTCGGGAACGGTTGCAAGCGGTTATTATACGGTTCGAAGTAAATTATCCGATAGAAATTCAGACGTCGAAAAATACGACTTAGAAAGGTCTAAAAAGAGTTTCGATAATATCGACGGTGAATACGGAAAAATACTTTTCCAATTCGTTAAAAAGGCAGACGAACCTACTATCGAAAGATTAAACGCCGTACTATTTGATTTATTAGAGGCAGAACAGAGCGAGTTTGCAGAGAGCGACTTATACGCCGAATTGCAAGGCAAAAACGTTTTATCGGCAATGTGCGAGCCTAAAGCGTGCGAATATTCAAAATCGTTACTTAAAACGGCTTGTAACGTAAAACCGCACTTTTTAACCGAGAATAAAAGCGAAGAAATTCAAAAGAGAGTTATTCGTATATCGGGTAAAGTTTGCGATTACGTTTTAGAAAATGCAAAAACCTTGATGCTACGAGAAACGACGCCAAATCTTGCCGTCGAAGAATTATTGTCTAGCATAGGCGACTTTGAAACTCAAGTAGTAATCGACGATAGCCTTCCGGTAACGAAGGCGGTAGTCGTTGCCGAAAGAAGCGCCGTTTCAATTAACTCGATAACTAAAGTTAATTGCGAAGAGGGCAACGCGCTATACAAGGTAGAATACAAAAAAGCAATATCAAACAAAACGGGGTATTGCTCCGAGATGTGGAATCCTCACGTTTTTCTACTCGATGGAAAAACCGAGTTGTGTAACATTTAAAAACAGGTAAAAGGTAAACAGTATGATAACTTACGTAATAAACACGTCGGAAAATAGAACGTTTGACAGCGACCAACTATTCAGACTTGCCGGCTATAAAAAGATTCATTGGTTAAACTCCAGATTAGGAGAGGTTGACCAATGTATCGAATATATTAAAAACAAGCAAGGCGCTATTGAATCTGAAGAGTTTAGAGTAGCCGTAATCGTTGACTTTTTCGGTTTTGACAAAATAAGAAAGCCGTACGGCAGAAACGGATACGCCTCCGACGCAGGCGTGGAATGCAGTTTGTACTTGCCTTATATCGAGGGCTATTTAACCGACAAACTCTTTTTGGCTTTAGAAAAAAAGGAATTATATAGTTCCGATTACGAAGTATTCTACATAAAGGGTGGAAAACTCGAGATAATCGATAACTTAAGCAACCTAAAAGAACAAATCGACCAAATTCTCGAGCCCGTAGAAAGTAGTTACGTAGAGACCAGAAAAGGCTACGTAAAAGAGGATAAAACCTTCTACGTGTCCGAAGAAGGAAAGTCTTATACCGAGGCTGAATACGAGCAATTAAAGGTCGAAATCGACAAACTAAACAAGCGCTTATACGAAAATCTTACCGAAAAGCAAAAATCTGAAGTTTTATCCGACTTGCAAGTTGCAATGGACGAACTAGACCAGCTCAAAGCTCAAACCAGAGAGGTTAAGAGTATTATCGAAGAAAAGGCTTATACCGAGTTTGATTTATACTGCACGCCCAACTTGTCGTTAAGATACAGAATAGACGAGTTTCCTTACATAATAAACGTAAATAAAGAGGACGGCATATCCACCCGTCAATTCTTCGAAGCGTTCTGCGACAGGTCTATTAAGAGCAAGAAAATCCGCAGATATTTCTACAATACTAGCCTTGGTGGAAGCGCTGCGAAATCGGCGTTCGAGAACCTAGCGCTTTATCTAAATTTAATTCGTTTGTACGAAAGAGAAGACGAACTAAAAGAGGACGGCGTTATAGACGTTAACGGCATTAATCCGGAACAGTTAAAGGATTTATTGCTAAACGCTTGGAACAAAATAGTTCAAGCAAAAAAGGTAGCCAAAGAAAACAATTCTTTATACTATTCGCTAAAGAATATTCAAAAGAAGAACAGCAGAAAGAAAGAATTTACCAAGTTAACTCCTGAGGAAGAATTTTCTCTAGCAAGGGCTAAAATAGTTTTACCCGACGACGAAAAGAAAAACTCTCTCGAAAAGCAATATTCTTTCATTATGTCAATGGGCAAAAAAGAACAAAAAATCTTTATAGACAAGGATAAAGAGGAGTTCGACGACATCTTATCTAAGTATCTCGAAAAGAGAAACGATATGACAGAGAGGGAAGTAGAAGAAGATTTTAACGAAAGAATTAAGTCTGGAAAACTCGAAACTACCAATCAATGTCCGCCTAAACAAGAGTGCGACTACGTAGTGGGACAAAAACAGGACGAAATTTCTAGACTTATGGAAAAAGTCCTTGACGCAGAATACTCCGTTCAACAATTTGAAGAAGAGCAAAGAGCGGCTAAAAAATATTACGAAAAGTATTTAGAGGCTAAAAAGGTTCTCCAAAGAGGTACGCTGGGCGATATAATCTTCTTTATTTTAACGCTCGCAGTCGTATTAGTTCCCTATATCGTTTTAAAATCGATAACGGGATTCAACTACGCGTCCGTAGGCGTGGTTATCGCTTGTTGCGCAGTATTTTTCGGCTTGCTTGCAGTATCGTTTATGTTCGCGCTATTGCCGGCAATTAAAAAGATGAAAAATATGAAAAAACTGATGTTAGAGTGTTATAAAGATTGCCTTGCTAAAAAGAAAGTGGCGCTTTCTCAACTCAGAAAAAGATACGAAGTGGACCTTATCGACATAGAAGAATGCAGATACGAAATAAGACAAATCGTATATTTATATAAACTGAACATCAAAAAGAACAGGAACGTAAATCTGCACAGAAACAAACTAGACGAAGTTGAAAACTGTTTGGGAACTATTCTAAACAATTTGGGAATTCACCCCGTCGTAGATAACAACGTGAGAGTAGAAAGGGAATTTAACGTTAACAAACCCATACTCTCTTACGAAAACAAAATATATAAAATATTCTCGTTAGACGCAATAGAAACGTTGCTAATAAACACAGAGAAGGGGGTAATATAGTTTTATGACGGTATTAAAAATATTTATAATCGTATTACTTACCCTAATAGTTTTATTTCCAATGTTGCCGTTTGCAGCAAAGGTTAGAAAAGTTTCAACTATCCACGCCTTAAAATACGAGCAACCCCACAACAAGAAGAATTTATATTTCGTTGGGCTATCAATTCTATTTTGCGTGCTAATTTTATCGCTATTAAGCGTTATTGACGATATTGCCGGCGCTATTACGAATATCGAGTTCGTGGACGGATTATTCGTTTCAATTTCGCAAGCGACTTCTTCTAACGTAGATTTCGTATCGGTAGTAGCGCTAGTTCTTATAATGAACGCAATAATTCTTTACGGTTATTCGTTAGTTAAGTTCTTTATAAAAAGTTGCATCTTAAATCCCGCTTACGGTATGGGCAAACTAGCCGCAAGAAGAGAAAGAAGAAAACAAAGAAGGGAAAAGAGAAGAAACAAGAGAAAGAACAAAAAGAGAAAGAAAAAGGGCGAACCCGAGGAGGAAAAGCCCCAACAAGAAGAAAAGACCGAGCCCGAACAAGAAGACAAAAAGGGCAAGAGAATTTTAACGCGTGAACGCAAAGTTCTTAAAGAAGAACCCCGTGGCAAAATCAGAAGCGCAATTTGGTCTTTATTCTTTGAAGAACCCGATTACGTATACGCTAAAAACTGGGTAATAAGAACGAGAAAGGTATTGCAAGGTTTCATCTATATGGTTGAAATTTTGTACACAATCTTATTCATAACCGTTTTATCCGCGTCTTTCTTCGTTTTACCCGCATGGGTTTACAACCTACTTATCAACGTACTTAAATTCCAAGAATGGTATCTTTATCCCTTTATTTCTTTAATCATTTTGCAAGAAGTATGCAACTTCTTTAATACCAAACTAAAGGAAACTGACGAAAAAGAAGAGGCTGAGGAGAAAAAAGAGGCAGAGCAAGAAGTAATGGAGAATAATCTCCGTTCGTTGCACTTAGAAATTCAAAGACGTTTCGACGGCGAACACAATCTCCGTTATTATCCCGAGGCGGGCAAAGATACGGCTATACCGTATTTGTGCACCAACAGACCTTACGCTAGCGCCCTAAACTTTATTCAAAACAAGATGAAGGAAAAATCGGGCAGAATAGTTCACAGTTATATGGAGTGCCTCGACTCCTCGTATAACGACAAGAACGTGTATTTCTGCGCGTCTTTCTACTCGGAATTCGGCGATTATCTAATTCATTATACCTATACCAGATTGTTATCCGGTATGCGTATGGTATTCATATTATCCGACAAGAACAGAGTTCTCGCGCTAAGAAAATATATTAGCGACGCGTTAATGAATTTAATCGACGCCACCGAAGACTGCACTTGGAGAGTATATACCAGCCAAGAAAGATTAGACCAAGCGGATATTTTAATCGCAACTCCCGAAGATTTTAAGAACGACGAGATGGTAGAAAACTATCCGAGTTTCTTCGAGGAAGTAAGCAACGCCGTGTTTATCGACGCGGACGAGCTAGTAGAAAAAGAAAGTTATTTATGTCCCGTAATTGCAAAGCGTTTACAAAGAGCGACTAACGAAAGGGTTAAATTTATATTCTTATCTAAGGCAATTCTTCGTGGTTTTACCGCGTCAACCTTGCCCAAATTCTTCTGCGTGGACGACGTGTTAAGTTTTTCTAGCGCAAACGAGAACGAGGCGGTTGCCTATACCTTATGGAATAAGGAAAGCAAGAGAAACGTAGTTTATAACAGACACGGACAAAAACTAAGCAACATAGAAACCATTATTGCCGAACAAGCGGTAAATTACGGCGTGGACGGCGTAAGAGTTATCACTCCGGGCGTTTTAGACCGTTCTGAAAGAGACGTTTTAGACGCTCACGATATAGAAATAAATAAATTCTATAAACAACCCCTTCCAAAGATAAACTATATGATTTATACCGACGATAGAAACAATCTATCGGCAGCGTTATACACCGCAACTAGATTTAGAGGCGTTGAAAAATCGTTGGTACATATCATAAGTAATCCGTATTTATTACGCGAATACTTTATGGATAGAATTCTTTCGGAAGAATATATCAACAGGTCTGCGTTTATACAACCTCGCGTTGCCGAGCACGTTAACAAGGCGAAGTTAAGTTACTTAAAACTTTTCTGCGACGCTACGACCGACGAGGGAATGAACGTAATGGAGTTCGAAAAGAAGATGCTCTCCGTTATGGACATTTCTAAGCAACGTAGAGACGCTCCTTTGTGCCCCTATTGCGCGCAAGACGTGGTTTTGGGAGATTATCCCGAAATCAACGTGGAAAGGCTTGCAGCCTACCTTTTAGCTGCTCTATACGACGACGAGGACACTCCTAAAGAGGAAAGCGTTGCAACTAGAGTAAAAGATTACTACATAATAATCGACGCGCCTGAACAAGACGGATACACTTTAGTTAAAGACAAGAAAATCAAGTTTAAGCACGTAAAAGAAATCTTAAACAAGGTATTTGCTTGCAACGACAAAGTTAAACTTTGTATCAACGACCAAATTATAGGCGAGTTAGACACCTTCCCGTCACGCGTTCCGCTAGAATACGTGGTTGGTCAAAGCATGGTGTTCGACAATACCGAATACGAAATCGAGCAAATTTCTAAAGATAACAAGATTATCTTCTTAAGACACGAAAACGTAACCTTTAAGAATTGTTTAGACACCATCTTCTTAAGAAGATACGGCGTAAAGGACAACGGTTTAATAGGCACGGAAGGCGTGTTCAACAAAACTAACGGAATGCTAGAGGAAATTCGCGTTGGAATGCACAGCGTAGATTTCACGGGCGAAACATACGGGTTCTACAGTTTATTGTCTAACTGTCAAACGCTAGACTTCGTTAGGGGCGCGGTAGGTAATCCGCATATCGACAAATCGATAGTTGACGCCAACGCAAGAAAGATTTCTAACGGAAAAGTTTTATACGTAACGCTAAAGACCAGAATGGAAATTAGCGACGAAGTAAGACTGTTGCTCAGCGCGGTATTCAACGAGTTTTTGCGCACAATGTTCCCAAAAACTTATCGTTGTATAGCCGTTTGTCCCGTGCTAGAAAATCCCATTCCTTATAACGATAAAAACGAGCCTAACGATTATCTTGGCAGAGTTAAATCGCTTTATCCCTACTTAACTAACTTAAGTATTCAAAAGGAAGAAGGCGACGAAAGTTATAAGAAAGAAATGCAGTTCTTATTTATAAACGACTGTAGCGAAGACGCCGGCGTGTTAGATTGGTTCTACGACCAATTCGGACATTATATGCACGAATTTCTAGCGAACGTTTACTCGTATTTGCATTGGCTTAAAATTCGTCCCGAACTCAACCACTATATCTACTTTGGCGCAGATAAACTAGCAGAGTGTTTCGACGTTGAAAAAGCGTGCGAAATCTTCGACGACTACAATATTATTCTCAGCGAAGTAGGCACTCACGATTACGAAACCGCAGGGGATAATATCGTTGACGAAAATCCCGAAAGATGCGCGTTCTGTGGCAACATTTTACAAAGCGGTAGATTTATTAGGTTTGAGGACGGCAGATATGTTTGTATCGATTGCGACAAGCAAAGCGTTAGAACAGCCGAAGAATTAGCAGAGGCAGAAAAGAACGTAAGAGATTATCTCGAAAAAGAATATCCCGACGTACTATTCGGTTCGTCAACGGTTACGTTCAAAAAGGACGCTTTCGCAAAAGAAGATATGACCATATCTCAAATTAATTACAGAGTGGACTACGACCTACGTGAAATTTACGTAGAGAAAGAAACGCCTAGGATTGCTATTGAGTGTTCAATCTTAAGAGGAATCGTACAGATGTGGCAAAACGACAACGAATTGCTAATATCGTACGCCGACGCTCAGTTAGAATACGAAGAATGCAAGTATTTACGCCTAAAGAATTACGACAACAAAGTAATGATTGTAGAGGAAAAATACGACGAAAACCTAGCGTCTAGCGTTCAGTTTATTAAGGAAACGATAGCCGACGAAAGTTCTTCTGTAAATTCAAGCTTTGCGTTTATGCGCGAACAATATTCGGACATCTTAAAAGAATCCGAGATAGGCAACGAAATATCCGACGAAGAACCGGGCGAACTCTACGACCCCAACAAGACGCCTAGATTCTGGAAGAGATACCTCCGTGGCGAGAGAATTACCGACGGCGAAGACAGACTGTCTGCCGACGACCGCGAACAAGAGGATATCCCCGACGGCGATGAAAACCCAGACGGCGAAGTTGGTGAAGAAGTTGCTGCAGGCGACGGAGACGACGGCTTTGACGGAGATAAGATTGCTCAAGTAGAAGGAAACTCAGACGAGTCAACCCAAGACGGCTCGGATACTCAAGAACAGGAAGAAAATTAAAGGAGGCTAACAATGGGATTATTT
>JAFZIB010000055.1 GCA_017554545.1 Clostridia bacterium | reverse complement strand
GCTAATTAATCCCGAGCAAACTTCAACCTTGCGGTCGATAAAATCCGCCTCGAAATCACCCACGAAAAGATAGTCTCCCTTTAATTTTAAAAGGTCGTCTTTTAGTAAATAACAAGGCTTAAGCGTAACCGTCCCGTCGGTGTACCCGCACGCGTAGTAACCGTTATGCTTTGCGTCGATTACAGCCAAAATTTTTCCGCCTTCCATATTATATGCTAAGGTATCGAAAGAAGTTATATTAAGGCAAGGTTTTTGATAAGCAAAACATAGCGCTTTAACTGTTGCAACGCCTATTCTTATACCGGTAAACGAGCCTGCACCCGTTACGACTGCAAAAAAATCCATATCGGCAGGCGAAATTTCCGCCTCCGAAAGCAATTTTTCCACTTCGTTCATTAGGACTACCGAGTGGTTTACTCCGCAGTTAGCGTCGTGAAATTTATATGTTTTATCCCGTTTGCACACCACTAGCGTTAGATTAGTTCCACTAGCGTCTATTGCAAGATAGTTCATAAACTAATTTTCCTTTGCGTTTCAGAAATTTTAGAAATGTTAACCCTTTTTACCTCGTTAGGCAAGGCGTCGGCTATATTTTCCGCCCACTCTACAAGGCAGATATTGTCGCCGTTAAAATAGTCGGTAAGCCCAAGCAGTTCGGCGTCCTCGCCACTAGACAATCTGTAGCAATCGTAATGATATAACAGGTCGCCGTAAATATTAAGGTAGGCATAAGTGGGACTAGTAACGCCTTGCAGACCGAAAAACTCTGCCACTCCCTTAACGAATTCAGTTTTACCCGCGCCTAAATCTCCGCTAAGCAACACTACGTCGCCTTTTTTTAGTGTTTTTGCGTATTCAAAAGCAACCTGCCTAGTTCTTTCGGCGCTACTCGATAAAATTTCCATATATTTATTATACACTAATATTTACATTTTGTTAAGTAATTTAGAAATGCGTTTATAAACAATTATCGTTATTGTGCCGACCAGCACTACTCTTAACGCGTTAAACGGTAGCGCTGCAAAGAAAATATAATAAGAGTAAAAGTTTTCGGTAGTAATATTAGGTATAATTTTACAAACCTGAACTAACACCCCTAAATCGCCCTTAAAAAACAGTTCTAGATAGAACGGAACGACTACGAATCTGTTAGACACTAGCGCCACGGCAACGCTACAAGTAGCGCCTATCAATATGCCTATAACGGCGCGTTTTTTGGTTTTATTTTTATAATACATTATAGAGGCCGGCAAAACGAACGCCAAACTGTTTATTAAGTCGGATAGTTCGCCAACCGTCATAGTGCTAGAAAAGGGCAACTTAATTAAATATCTAACTAAAGCGATTATAACGCCGGATATAGGACCTAGCGAAAAACCGCCTATCAAAATCGGAAGGTCGGATAGGTTGATTTCTAAAAAACTAGGAAATAAAAAAGCCAGCGGTACGTTTATAAAATATAAAACCACGGCAACTGCTGAAAATATTCCTAATTTTGCTAATCTTTTGGCACAAAAGAACTCTGCAATCCTGCCCTTTTGATTTTTCTCTTGCAACATAAAAAACGCTCCTAAAATAGGGGCGTTTAACTTTTTATACACGTAAAAAGACTAATTCTTTTCTCATCCGGACTATAACCGTCGGTTACGGAATTAAACCGTATCTGCCTAGTGGCTCGCAGACTTTACTGCCGATGGGGAATTTCACCCCGCCCCAAAGAATTTTATTTTTTTCTATAGTATAATACTTTTAAAACGGCTTGTCAATTAATTATCTGAGTTAAGTGAAAATCGTTTACTGAGCGTTTGGACTAGGTTTTGCGCGTTAAAAGTATAAACTTTTGCAACGCCTAAACGAGTAAAGTGGCAAAAGTCTTTTTCGTTACAATCGGGTACTTTTAAAAACAACTTTTTGCCGTTTATTTGGCTTGACACACTCTCTATTTGCTCAATTACCTTTTGGGTGGGTGCGCCCGCGGTTGAAAGCATAAAAGCGTCGGCTTTTATCGCTCCTAGTGCTTTAACCGTTTTCATAAATGCGGGGTTTTCGCTGTATTCTATCTCTAAAACGATAGGTTTTTTACTTGCTTTTATCGTTTTATACGCTCGGCGTTTACTCTCCCCTAACAAAGAAAGGGCGTACGCCCTTTTAGGAAAAGGATATATAACGCCGTCCGCACCGCTTTTGCATAAAGATTTAACGGCGTAATGCCTGCCTTTAAAACTGCCTTCTCCGTTCAGCCCGTCGGAGGTAACTTTAAATGTTAAGCCGTTTAATTTTAAACGTTTTGCAACGCCTTTGTACACCGAAAATTCTAACGGCGAAACTATAAAATCGGTTACGCCGTTCTTTACGCTAGACAGCAAAAAGTTCTCAACTTGATTTGGCGTATCTACTTCTTCTTTAGATAGCGAGCCAATTTTGGTGAGTAGTTTTTTAAGTTGAAACTGATAAAACTCGCTTTTTAGGCGTTGCTCGCTAACTCCGAGTAGTTGAGTTATGCTAACTTCTTCGTCGGTAGATTGCGCGCCTTCGTTTTTACTCTCCGCAACTTCTTCTAATTCCGTTTCAACATCTAAAACCGGTTCTAATATAACTTCTATTTCTTTAGATTTTTCATTTGACGGGTGATTTTTCTTAAAACCAAACATATAGCCTCCTATGGTTTTTCCTAAAAATAATCGTTTTTTAACAAATACTTATATATTTTTTACAAAAACCTATATTAATATGTATTTATGGTTTTATTATTCTGTAAAGGACTTGCCACAATAAGCGGTCTTTTCGCCGTGTGCTTTTTTGCCGTGATTGGCGCAAAGTGGTGTGTAAACTACCTTAAAAAAATTTTTGCGCCTCCACCTCAACCCGTAAGGGTAGAGAGAAAACGCAAAAGAAAAACCTATAAAAGTTTAGAAATCGACCCTACGAGCGTTGATAGAATATTTTTTAAAAAATCTTCCTAACGCGTAGCGATAGTCAAAAAGTCACTAAAACTTAGTAACGTTTTTGCCGTCGTCCCAAAGGGCTTCTAAATGATAGAAAAGTCTAGTCTCGTCGTTAAAGATGTGCACTACTACGTCGCCGTAGTCAAGGAGCGCCCATCTGCCTTCTCTAACGCCTTCGCGTCTTGAGGGAGAATAGCCGAGTTTATCCATTTCTTCTTCAACGTGCTCGATTAGCGAACGCGTTTGCGTCATTGAGCGTCCACCGGCTACTACTAAATAGTCGGCTACGTCGGTTTTGCCTTTAACGTCTATAATCACAACGTCTTGCGCCTTGCGGTCGGTAAGCGCGTTGCATACTTTTACTGCAAATTCTTTTGAATCTAAATTACTCATCTTTAGTCTCCTTTCTTTTTACGAAATACTCGTACGCGTTTAGCGTTTCGAAATATATCGGTTGTTTTTTATTTAGCAAGTGTTGCATTTCTTCTTTTAAGCAAGTTGTAAAACACTCGTCGAAATCGGTTAGATAAAATAGTTTTCGAAGTTGCTCCACGCCTTCGTAAACTCTGCCGTCCTCTATCATATCGGCTGTAAAAATAAGTTTTTCTAACGCGCTCATTTTTGCTCTGCCCGAGGTGTGATACCTTATGGCGTTTATAATATCCTCGTCGGTTATACCCAAATAGTTTTTAGCGATAAACGCGCCCAAAAACGCGTGGACTACGGGGGCTGGCATATCGCTCGGCACGCTAAACCCCTCTACAGTTTTTGGGTCGATATACTTTGCGCAGTCGTGTAGCATAGCCGAAATTCTCACCTTTCGTTTGTCTAAGCCCAACTCTTTATACTTAGCAAGTGCCGAAATAACCACGTTAGCCGTATGCACTAGTCTTTTTTGCGGAAGGCTTTTTTTAATAAATTCGCTATACTTATCGCCCAAGTAAAGCCCGTTTTCTTTAATATAGTCGCAGACTTTTTTAGGGGTTTGTAAGGTTATATCCAAACCGAGTTCGTTATATACCCTAATTTTAGTAGAAGATTGTTTTTGTCCGCCACCTTTAAGCAGAATAAAATCTTTGCCGTAGTTGTTTATAAAGTTTTGCCTTTCTAGTTGATAGTCTGTAGTCTCGCCCCCCCTATCGAAAGCGCAAAGGGTGCAGGCGGACAAAATTCTTTCGGGATAGCGCCAAGTCTTAAAGTCTTTAAGCATATCTGCACCGACTAAAAAGAAAAGTTCTCCGTTAAGAGTATTTTTAAAATGCTCTACCGTTAGATAGGTGTAACTCGTTCCACCTTTTTTAATCTCATAATCGCTAACCTCTACCTTTTCTACCTTTTCAAAAGCGAGTTTGAGCATGTTAAATCTATGCTCTGCACTAGTTGAACTTGCGTCTTTATGCGGAGCA
This sequence comes from Clostridia bacterium, assembly GCA_017554545.1. Lineage (GTDB taxonomy): Bacteria > Bacillota > Clostridia > Christensenellales > Borkfalkiaceae > UBA1259. The sequence goes on along the minus strand of JAFZIB010000055.1, from coordinate 1,412 downwards.
ATATAGGTAGGCATAACTATAAGCCTATCTAACTTTAATTGCTCTATCGCCATTTTTGCAATGGCAATATGCTCGTTGTGGACGGGGTTGAAACTTCCCCCGAAAATAGCCGTTCTTTCCATAGTATTTCCTTGCAAAATTATTATACCATATTTTTATTGCAAATTAAACAATTTTTTCTTAATTAGTATATCCTTTTTTTATACGGTAATAATTAGCCCAGGAGGAATATATGTTTAAGGTTAAATTCAGTTTAGTTTCAGATATTATTTTTTCGTTTTTTTGTTTTTTTATTCTTTGTTTAATAATACTTAACTATTTTTTGCCATTAATATACGCAATAATTCTTTCCTTTTGGTTCTCCGCCTTTTTTACACTTTTACTATCAAGGCGTATGATTAATAAGCAAAAAAGCGCTTCGCTAACCAAATCCCAAAATATAGAATGCGAAAACACGCTTACCGCACTTAACTTTATGTCTAATTTTAAAGCGACCGAACATTTTTACACGGCACTTAAAAAAAAGCACCCAAATGCCCAAAAAATTAGAGGAGCAATTTCGTGCAATAAAACCCTTTATTTTATAAACTTCTCTTTTGAAGGCGTAACTCAAACGGACCTAGTTAGATATTATAATAGACTAGCCGAAAAAGAAAGTGCCGTAGTATGCTCGGAGGATTTTACTGCAAAAGTAAAAGACTTTGCAAAGCGCTTTAATAAACCGATTGAGTTAATGGACGGCAAAAGTTGCTATCTTCTACTAAAAGATGGCGACGCGTTACCCAAAAGCGTTAGTTGCTTAAACACCGACAAGCCCAAAAAAGCGTTGTTTTGTGGTTTTCCGGCAAGAAAAAACGCCAAAAAGGTTTTCCTTTTCGGCGTGAGTTTGTGTTTATTAAGTTTTATATCGCCTTTTAAGTTATATTACTCAATCTTTGGCTCGGCGTTTTTGTTTTGGGCTGTTATGCTTAAACTTTTTGGTAAAAGCCCCGCGCAAAACGTCAACGGTTAAAACTCTATATGGTCTGCCTTGGGGTTAGAACTTCTACGATAAATAACGATTTTTCTACCCGTAGCGCAAACAAGTTCACCGCCAAGTTTACCTGCAATTTCAATTCCTGCCTCTTTTGGAATTAGTCCGGAATTTTCGAGCACGGTAATCTTTATGAGTTCTCGTTTTTCAATTGCCTTATCTAGACTTTCAATTAGGCTATCGTTTACGCCCAATTTGCCAACTTGGGTTATAGGCTCGATAGTTTGCGCAATCGAACGCAAGTTGCTTCTTTGTTTAGAATTAAACATAAATACTCCTCTAATCAATCAATTCGAATTCTTCGCCACCTATAATGATGTTGGACTTTTCGGTTGCGCCCATTTCACGAAGTTGTTTTATAACGCCTCTATCACGCAAT
>JAFZIB010000054.1 GCA_017554545.1 Clostridia bacterium | reverse complement strand
GAGTTAAATAAGAGTTTGACTATTAATCCTGAAAACGCATAACACCCTGCAGCCCCTAGTAGCGAGAGAACTAGCGTTAAAATTAACGACTTTTTAGTTCTCGTTTCCCTTTCTTCGCCGTTTGACGAGGATACAGACGGTAGAGTTGCCGTAGAAATGCCGTAACAAATTGAAACGGGCAGTCCGATAACCGTGTGTGCAACGCCCGATAACAACCCGTACAACTCTGTCGCATCAGCCCTATACCTTGACAAAACGTTTATTACTATAAAACTGTCGGCAACGTGAGATAAGGGCAATAAAATGCCGGTTATAGTTACGGGAAGAACGATTTTTATAATACTCTTTAATAATCCGTTAAATTTTTGCTCGTAGATTTTTGCCTTTTTTTGATTTTTATTAAAAATTTTATACGCTAAAAAGGTTTGCAAGCAAGCGATAGTCTCTGCGACAGTTATAGCAAGGGTTGCTCCTGCAACTGCTTTTGGTATATTAGGAAGGGCTAAATAAGCAAAGGTTAGTCCAAGCACTAATTTGATTAGTTGTTCGGTTATTTGCGAAAGGGCGGTAGGCGTCATCTTCATAAAACCTTGGAAATACCCTCTAAAGCAGGCTAGTATGCAAACGGGAACTATCGCAGGCGCTAAGAATACGTAGCCAAGCCACGCTTGTTCATTACCCTGCCCTCTTGCCATGATTTTAGCAAGTAAAACCATTGTAACGCTTAGGATAATTCCCACGACGGTAAAAAGGGATATAGATTTTTTTAGACAGGCTGTAGCGAACGATTTTTTGTCACTTTGCTCACGAGAGGAAATAAGTTTAGACAGTGCCGTGGGAACGCCCGCGCTAGATAAATCTAATAATAAAACGTAAACGGGAAAAACCATTTGATAAAGGCCTAGCCCGTATCCGCCTATAAAATTAGTAAGGGGCGCTCTATATAAAGCCCCCAAAATCTTTGCTATAAACGTGCCTGCGCCTAATACGACGGCGCCAGATAAAATTTTATCTTTACCCTTTACCATATGTAAACGAGCGTATTACTCAAAGTGGTTGGCAAGAAAGGTTGCGCCAACCTCTACTAGTTTAACGTCGGAAGAACTAAAACGCGCTTCGTTCTCCCTGTCGAACAGACATACCGCACCATAGCAGTCGCCTCCGGATATGATAGGCACGATAATTTGATTTTCTATCTCGTCGGTTTGCTCGCCAACGTATAAAGGTATAACCTCTCCGCCGTCCCTCTTGCACACTATAACGTTCTTTCTTTGGTCTAAAACCTTGGTCAATTCGTCGGATAAACCTTTATCCTCGTATTCCTTGGTTCTTGAACGAGTGTAGTGTATCACCTTGTTGGTGTCGGTTACTACGCAACCTTTACCCGTAACCTTGGTTATGCCGTTAACTATGATTTTCGCCTGTTCGCTAACCGAGAGTATCGGCGAATATTTTTTTAATAAAAGCGTGTCTTTATCGGTGTATATTTCTAAAGGGTCGCCCTCTTTAATTCTGAGCGTCTTTCTTATTTCCTTTGGGATAACCACGCGACCGAGGTCGTCCATTCTTCTAACCATTCCCGTATCTTGCATATAACGATTTCTCCTTTATCTGAAATTTATCGTTAGTATTCGTGTTTTGCTAAACTTTATACAAAAGCAGGTAAAATAGCTCGAAACAAAAAGAAAAACGGCACTAAAATGCCGTTTTCTTATATAAATGCAAAAACTAAATTTGGGAATAAACTATAATAATTTTTCTCTCAATTGTTCGTTAGATAACGGAGAGAGATATTTTAGAGGAATATCGTAAACGGTTAAAGCGCCAGTTATGCCCTCTTTACTCAGTCTGGCAATAGCCCTTGAGTACGCAACTAATACGCTACCAGTAAATTCTGGGTTAGAACCTAGTTTTAAGGACAGTTCAAGCACGTGCGAATTGTTCTCGGTAGTGTTTCCCGAACGGATTACGAAACCACCGTGAGGAAGGCTTTTTTGCATTTGAGCTACTTCTTCGGCAGATACGAAATTTACTATCGTATCGTAATCTGCAAAGTAGTTGGGCATTTCCTTTATGCTCTTTTCGATTAACTCCTTATCTGCACCCTCTTTAACGGCAACGTAGCACTCTCTTAAGTGTTTTTCACGCGTGGTTAAGTTTGGGTTAGCGCCCGAGCGAACGGCAGATAACGCCTCTTGTTTTGGAACGGTGTATTGAATAGCGTTTTCAACTCCGTCGATTCGCCTTATCGCGTCGCTATGACCTTGAGAAACGCCTTTGCCCCAAAACGTATAATCGTTTCCGCAAGGAAGAACCGAACCGAATAGCGAACGCATTATAGAAAACACGCCGGGGTCCCAACCGATACTGATGGCGCAAAGCGTTTTGTTTGCCTTTGCGACCTCGTCGAGTTTAGCAAAATATTCGGGAATTTTTGCGTGGGTATCAAAAGAGTCAACCGTGCAAAAATCTTTTAGCACGTTTGCCGTGTTGTTAGGCAAATCGGTTGCCGAGCCTCCGCATAAAATTAAAACGTCGATTTTACCCTTAAACTTTTCAAGTTCGCTAATATGATAAACATTTAAATCGGTTACGGGATTAACCGTGGACACGTCTCTTCTCGTAAAAACGCCTACGCATTCTAGGTCGCTAGCCTTTTGTAGCGCAAAACTTACGCCCTTGCCTAAGTTTCCGTAACCAACTATACCAACTTTAATCATTTTTTCACCTTTTTACAGTTAGTAATTATATTTTACTATACTTTTTTGAGTTTTGCAAAGTTTTTTGTAAAAGTTTTCGTTATAGGTGTTATTACTACCCGTTAACCGAAAGCCTAAAAACGCCCTTTTCTCGCTCGCTTTTTACAAATTTTTTAATCCTTTAAACGATATAATACTTAAAAATATTTGGAGTATTATATGCTTAAAAAGTCTAATATATCCTATCAATCGCTTGCAAAGTACGCCTTTTTGTTTTTTTGCTTTTTAATTTTTTCTTGTCTTGAACGGGAAATTTTGCCTTATTCCTCTGCCGTTTTGGTTTGCGCCTTGGCGCTTAACTTTAACCCGTTTTTATCGCCTGTTTTATACATACTGTCGTTTATTTGTTTAGGTAAGGTAGGACTTATAGGTCAAGCGGGAATATTTGCACTCGTTTTTTTCTTTTTAGGGCTTTTTTATATTAAAAGTAAAAAGAAACCTATATTTATTTATTCGGCTTTTACTGCGGTTGCCATGCTGGGATTCGTGCTTTTAGGAGACACTAAAGGCGAAATTCTAATGGAAAAACGACTTATCGTTGCAATTTTATCCACCTTTTTATCTTTAGTTTTAACTATAACGGGTAGGGCGCTAAAATATAAAAGCATTAAAATAAAATTCGGGTTTGAAGAATACGCTTGCTTAGCACTTTCCGTTTCGGTTTTCGGGCTTGGGGTTTGCAATCTTATATCCCCTTTCGTTTGGAAAGGTCTTTCGGCTTTTATAATACTATGTTGTTGCTTTTTGCTACCGGCGAGCGCAAACGCCGTTATTTGTCCACTATTAGGCGTAGGGTTCGCTTTGCAAGCAGGAAACGTAAATCACGTTTCTACAATGCTCGTTTGGGGGCTTACAGCCTTTGCTTTTATACCCGTTAGCAGATACGTTTCGGCACTTTCGTTGATACTAACCGACTGCGTGTGCCAAGCACTATTTTCGGTTTATCCATTTTACGACGTTAACTGTATGTTGCCTATTATTATAGCGGGAGCAATTTTTTGCATTATTCCAACCCCCGTTTTAGAAAAATTTAAGGATTATACCTTGTCCTTTAGGGAACAGTTTTTGGCTAGACAGTCTATAAATAGAAACAGGCTTATGCTTTCTAATAGACTGTTTGAACTGTCTAGCGTGTTTACCGAGATTAAAGTTGCATTTAACGCGTTTAGATTAAACGATTTATCGCCCCAAGACGCTAAAAGCGTTATGGTAAAACAAATTTTAGAATCTCTTTGCGATAAATGTCCAAGCAAAGCGACCTGTCCACTTAACAAAAAACAACGCGCAGACTCGATAGATCGTATGATTGACATAGGCTACGCCAAGGGCAAACTGAGTTTAATCGATTTACCTAAAACGTTAGCCGACGAGTGCCTAAAAGGTAGCGAACTGCTTTATTATTCTAATAAACTGCTTGCCGATTATAGGGGTTATTGCATAGATAAAGCAAACGTTATAACAGGTAGAGAACTTCTTGCAGACGAGGCGGAGGGCGTTGCCGAAATTTTAAGAGGTTTAGCGCTAGATACGGGCGCAACGCTAAAATTTCAGAGAAAGACCGAAACGCTTTTATCCGAAAACCTGTTAAAAAGTGGTTTTTTGGTCAGCGAGGTACTAATTTACGGCGATAGCGATAGACTTTCGGTTAGTTTAATTTTAACTATGCGCGAATACGCGCT
>JAFZIB010000003.1 GCA_017554545.1 Clostridia bacterium | reverse complement strand
TATGTATGGGTAGAGATTCAACATATGACTATATCGCTCGTAAATATTATAAAGGTACACGCGGTGTTGTATTTATGGTGGATTTAGATGACTACGACCAGCAAGGATATTTGAAATAATATTGAAAGTACTCTATGCTTAAATTAGAATGGAATTTTGTTTTGAATATTATATTAATTCATGTAAAATAAAGTGTAGCACACTATACTTTGCCTTGCAAAGTGTGTGCTTTTGCAAAACGTAAAGAAAGAGTAGCAAAATTTTTGCTACTCTTTTATAATGTTCTAAAAATCCCTATGGGAAGAGCGATAAATAGGTCGCTTTTTTTTAACAAATATAGTCTCAAACGGATTGCAAAAGGGTTGCCTTTATGATAATATAAAATTGCAAATGAAATTTTTACTTAGGAGGAAATATATGAAGATTGCATTAATAGCACACGATAAGAAAAAAGACGACATGATAAAACTGTCTATAAAATATAAAGAGGTTTTAGCAAAACACGAATTAATAGCAACGGGAACCACGGGAACTTTAGTTATGGGCGAGACCGGACTTAAGATTACCCGTATGAAAAGTGGCCCGTTAGGCGGTGACCAACAAATAGGTTCAATGATAGCCGACGGCTTGTTAGATTTAATAATCTTTTTAAGAGACCCGTTAACTGCGCAACCCCACGAACCCGACGTTTCGGCGCTACTTAGACTTTGCGACGTGCAAAATATTCCGCTTGCAACCAACGTTAAGAGCGCAGAAATTATGCTTGAAAGGCTAAAAGCTGGTGATTTTAAGGTTGACTAATAAAACTAAAAATTAAAAGCGAGAGAATTTTCTCTCGCTTTTTTATTCGTTAGTTTTAATATCAAATATAAAGGGGGTTTAAACCGCGTTCGTTTATCGTTAAATATAAAAAGAATATATTACTCAAAATTATGAGTTAGTGGTTATAACTTCGATTAAATTAAATTGCATAACGCCCAGCGACTTAAACGTTCTGTTCGTGCAAATAGGTTGAACGTATTCAAGGGGGAGCGCTCTCATTGCAAGGTCGCCGTAAGCCTCCGTTTGAATAAGCAACGTTTGTTCGGTACCTGCCGCCATACGGTCATTTACGTAAAAGCCTATTTTTTTAGTTGGAATTTTGTATTGTACTCCTGTTTCGCTTTGGTTAAGCATGGGTGCGCCGTTTACCTTAAGGAAAAATCCGTCCTCGCCATTATCGGGGTGTAGAGGATTGTCGTAGTAGGCTTGGTTAGCGCCTCTGTCTATCACGGTTAATTCCTTAGCCTTGCCGTAGGTATAAGAAACGGTGGGGAGAGTAATGGTTGAGTTTTGAGCAAAATTAATATTTCTTAAAAGAAAAATTAACTGCGCGTTGTCTATAACCGTTCTAAAAGAGTAATCGTAAATGGTGGTCGTATAATCGGGCGCTTTGTTAATTCTTACGCTCATTTTATAACTGTTTTCGTTGTATTCGGTGTAGGCTTTATTAGTAGTAAACTCAATAGCGGCAAACGCTTCGTAGTTTTTACCAGCCTCAAAGTAACTTATATTAGAGTAAAAGGCGTCGGTTTCGCTATAAATCGGCGCGTACGACTTTCCTCTTACGCAAAAATAGGTATCGGTATAAATATACTCTTTAATTGCCGTGGGGTCCTGCGCTAATTCGGTTGGTTCGGGTTTTTTTCCGTTAACCGAATAGTAACTCGTGGTAAGTTCTAGTTTAGAAGTTAGTTTATAATAGTGCGTAGATTCCTTTGGGTTAACTATATTGCTAGAAACGGAGTTTACTAAAAACTCGGTTTTTTCGGGTAATTGACCTATTTGTTCCCAAGTTAAAGTGTAAGTGCCGTTATATGCGTAGTCAACTATATCTTTAGTTATTTGCGCGTCCTTATTAAATTCCGTTCCGTATTTATCCTTGTTTTGAACTTTATAAACTAGCGTTTCACCGACTAAGGAATTATCTCCGCCCGTAAACGCGTTGGTAAATTCAAGAATTAAATCGCCGTTGCAAGAACACCCGCAAAAAAGGGTTGCAAAAGCCATTATTAAGGAAACTACAACTAAATAAATCTTTCTCATACATTCTCCAAATAGGGAACTAAACTAATTAATGAGTATTATAGCACAATAAAAATGTTTTGTAAAATACTAAGTAGCATTTTCTTTAAAGGGATAAAAATTTGTTGTAAATTCCGTTTACGCACTTTAAATGAAAGGCGAATTGTGGTAGAATAGAAATATGGTTCAATTAATAAAAACCGACACCTATCACGGCGCGTTTACAATCGTGTGCGATTTAATAGGTAATTCGGTAAAAACCCTAACGGGCAAGAACTTAATATTTTGCGACGAAAAGGCGTCTTTAATGGCAGAGAGTATGATTTGCCATAAATACGGTGGAAGTTTTAATACCGAAGTATATTCCTTCGGTAACTTTTTGCGCGCGAAGAAAAAAATAGACGGATTGTTAACTAAGCAAGGCTCTACTATGGCGGTTAGAAGAATACTCTCTAACGCTACCTTACAATGTTTTAGGGCGGGCAAAAACTCCTTTGCGCCCTCTATTATCGAACTTATATTCCAACTAAAGAGCGCAAAAGTCACCCCCGAAATACTGCTAGACGGTGCAAATCAATGCGCTGGAGTTTTAAAAAAGAAACTTTTAGACCTTTACACCGTTTACTCTGAATACGAAAAATTCCTTAAGCAAAACGGTTACGACGACCAAAACTCGGCAATATCGTATTTGCCCGAAGTTATAGAAAACGAGCAGGATATTATAGACGCCGACGTGTATTTAGTCGGTTTTTCGTCGTTTACTAGCCAAGCCAAAGAGGTCGTTGACAGATTAGTAAAACGCGCAAAGAGCGTGACTGCCGTTTTAGTTGACGGAAACAACGCGTTTGCATATGTAAACGAGGCGTCGCAAGCGTTTAGGAGCGTGGTTAAAAACGCAGGCGTTAGCCTAACTGAAAGGACGATTTTATCCGAACAAACCAAAGAGGGTAAAATTATAGTAGAAAATCTATTTAATCCACTAAGCAAAGCAGATAAAATTCAAACGGAGCGAATTTACGGACTTACGGCTAAAGACGTTAACGGTGAGATAGAAAGGGTGGCTTTCGTTATAAAAAAAGCCGTTAGCGAAGGTTTAAAATATAAAGACATATCCATCGCCATACCCGATATGGCGACCTACGCCGAGCAAATTCGCACGGTTTTTTCGCTTATGGATATACCGTATTTTTTAGACCAGCCTAAAAAAGTAGATAACCATCCGCTTGTATTGCTTATATGCGCATACGTAGAAGTTTTCCGCAAAGGCGCGGGTAAAAAGGAACTTTTAGCGCTAATTAAAAATCCTCTTTGGGGCAAACCCAAAAAGTTTACCGACTGCTTTGAAAAATATTTAGTATTAAACGGCTTATTTTACGCAAATTTCTTTAAGCCGTTTACTTCGCCTTTACCCAACGAGCAAGAAACGGAGGAATTCGAGCAATTCCGTTTGCTTGTTTGTTCTACGCTAAAATCTTTTAACGTTGAGAAACTGCTAGAGATTACTTGCGCTAAAGACAGGCTAGACGGTTTTACTTCGGTTCTGTCCGAACTAGGCGAGAAAGAAGAGGGTGCGGTTAACGCTCAAATGTATCAAGCGATAACTTCGATATTATCCGAAATGCAAACGTTACTCAGCGACACGAAATTAGACTATTACGAATACAAAAAGGTCTTTTTAAGTGGCATTAGTTCGCTAGAATTATCTATAATTCCACAATATAACGACGCCGTTTTCGTGGGCGAATACAGAGAGATATCGCTTGCAAAAGCCAAGTATTTGTTCGCCGTTGGTCTAACTAGCGAAGTACCAAGCGCTCAAGAGGACGTTGCCATTTTATCCGATTCGGATATAGATGCTTTAGAGAACGTAAAGGTGCTTGTAGAACCTAAAATTAAAATCGTAAATCACCGTGCGAGAGAAAGCATGGCACTAGCGCTTGCCTCGTTTAGCGAGAAGTTGTTCGTTTCTTATCCCGTTTCAAATAAAGAGGGCGATAAGAACGGCGTTGGCGAGGCGGTAGAATTTATAGCAAAGAACTTCTCCGTTCAAGCCTTTCCCAACGGAAACGGCTACTATACGCATAAGCAAGGACTACTAAACTTTGCTAAATCTTGTAGCCGATTTGCCGAGGGGCTGGATAACGATTTTACTTTGGCGTCGTCTTTTTACGAGGTTGCCGACAAAGAAAAGGCAAACGAACTATTAAACAGAAGTCAAAAAGAACTTAAATTAAGGTTAGAAAAAAATCAAGGCGTGGTGCTAAAAAGCGTGACTTCGCCCACGGCGTTAGAAGAATTTAACGATTGTCCGTACAAGGCGTTTTTATCGCACGGATTAAAAATAAAAAAATCCGACGACGGTTTGGTCAGCGGACTTTCCGTTGGTAATTTAATGCACGATATCTTTGCAAAATACCTTGCTAGACTTGGCGAAGTTAAAGATGAGGCAAGTTCAGAGGCTCTTTTTGAAAGCGTTAAGGAGCAAGTGATAGGAAATGCCGACTTTGCCAGATTTTTATCCGACCCCGAAAAGCGTACGGCAATAGAAAACGCAGTAAAGGAATGCGAAAAATTCTGTTATAAAAATTATCTGTGGTTAAAGAATTCGCGCTTTAAGGCGGATAGTCGTAATTTAGAAGTAAAATTCGGCGACGGTCAAAGATACGACGCCGTTAAGTTAAACGGTGGCAAGGTAAAGATAGTAGGCAAGATAGACAGGCTAGACACCTACGGCGACTATTTTAGGATTATAGACTATAAAACGGGCTCGGCAGACAGTTCGGAGCGCAAACTTTTTGCGGGCGTTAAACTGCAGTTGTATTTATACGCAAGCGCTATAAAAGGTAAGAAGTTAGCCGGCGCGTACTACTTGCCCGTAAACGATAATTTCATAGAAAAAGACAAAGAAAAACCGCCTATGCTGATAGGTAAAACGCTAGACGATAAAGAAGTTTTACACGCGCAAGACGAGAGTATTCGTCAAACGGGAAAGAGCGAATATTTGCCCGTTAAAATAAGCGAGAAAAAGTCTAGTGGCGTTAGCGACGAAAACGTTATGCAGTCGCTGATAGATTACGCCGTAAAAATAAGCGAAAAAACGGTTAAGAATATGCGCGAGGGCGTTATAGTAAGTTCTCCCTTCGTGGACGACGAAAAAAGCGCTTGCGACTATTGTGACTACAAGGGTATGTGCGACTACAACCAAGCGCCCAAGAGAACGCTCGGCGCAGTTGGAGAAAAGACTATACTGCAATCTATCGTGGGAGGCGAAGAAAATGAGTAAATTCAAAGCCGAACAATTACAAGCCATTAATCACGATAGTGGTAACCTCTTGGTTTCGGCGTCGGCAGGTAGTGGTAAAACTACCGTAATGATTGAAAGGCTAATAAGGGTAATAAGTAGCGGACGAGCAGACGTTAATAGCGTGCTAGCAGTAACCTTTACTGAGGCTGCGGCGTCGGATATGAAGGAAAAACTTAAAAAAGCGCTTATTAAAAGCGTAAGTTTAGGCAACGAAAATCTTGCGAAGTATCTTCCCGAAGTTGCAACCGCAGACATTTGCACCCTGCACTCTTTTTGCGGAAAGATAATTAGAACCTACTTTTTTGAAGTGGGCGTTTCGCCCGACTATCAAATAGCCGACGAAAACAAGTCCGAAGTTCTAAAAAAAGAGTGTATCGATAGGGTTTTTAGCGAGTATTACGCAAACGGAGACCAAAAGTTTTTAGAACTTGCGAGCAAACTATCGGTTCGTCGCAAAAACGAGGAGTTTAAAAAGATAATACTTAAACTGTTCGAGTTTTTCGGCGGAGAGGCAAACCCCATAGAAAAGGCTAAAAGTTTTTTAGATAGTTCGTTAGATAGATTTAACGGGCTACTAAAAGAATACGAAGAAAGCCTGTTTAACCAGTTAATTCCGTTAAAGGAAAAGATTTTAGAAGACCGAGTTATGCTGGCAAACGACGGCCTAGTTAAGGGCGAGGCGTTTGCTAACGGGCTTTTAGAAGTGGTAGAAAAACTTTTAAGTGGCGGAGTTTATTCGGTAAAGGACTTAAAAGACTTTAAGGTTGCGCTAAATTTCGATAGCAAGCCGTCTGAACTAGGGCTACAAATCAAGGCGGAACTAACCGATATTCGCGCACACTTAACCAAAATAGTAGATAACTACTCTAAATACGTAACCGATAGAGATACCGACTATAAAATTTTCGTTGAAACCACGCTAGACGCAGTTAAACTAGTGGAGATTTTAGAGAACTTTACCAAGTCGTACTCCAAGGCGAAAAGGGAAGAAAACCTTTTAGACTTCGACGATTTAGAGCATTACGCGTTTAGAATTTTATCTAATGACGAAATACGCAAAAGCGTTAAGGAAAAATATAAATTCGTTTTCGTTGACGAGTATCAAGACGTAAACGGCGTTCAAGCAGCACTTATAAATCTGATTGCAAACGACAACTTGTTTATGGTTGGCGACGCAAAGCAAAGCATCTACGGGTTTAGAGGGTGCAATCCCGAATTCTTTACCGAAAAGGCTAAGAATATGCCCTTAAACGGACAAAAAACCATATATCTAAACTATAATTTCCGTTCGGCAGACGCCATAATTAAAACGGTTAACAGCATATTTACCTACGCTATGACCGAATCCGTTTACGGAGAATCTTACCTTAGTAGCCTACTAGTTTCAGGTGGACTTTATCCCCAAAACGCAACGGGTAGAGTGCAAATTCATCACTTGCAAAAGCCTCCGCAAAACCGTAAAGAAAAAGAAACGCCCAGAATTTACGACTTATTAGAGGAAATAAAGGATAATTCTAATCGAAATAACGCGTCGGGAGTTGCAAACTTAGTAGCAGATATAATAAACTCCGAACTAGGCAAAACTTATTACGACGTAAAGAGCGAAAAAGAGAAAAAAATTACCTACGGAGATATTTGTATTCTTGCTAGAAAGCGAGAAAACGCCTTAGTTACCAGGTTGGTTAACGGGCTAATTGCTCAAAACGTGCCCGTAGTGTCCGAAGTTAAGCAAAGCATAATAGCAATGCCTCATCTTCAAACGCTAATTAACGCGTTAAGACTTATCGACAACTTTTCCGACGACGTAGCGCTAGCAAGCACGCTAAAGAGTGGGCTCGGTGGGTTTACGGACGAAGACCTTGCCGAAATGGTAATTTTTTATAACGAAGACAAGTCTAACAAATACGGCACTTTTAGCGACGCCTACGCCTACTGCATATCTAACCTTGACGGCGAATTGGGTAAAAAACTAAAGGATTTCGACGAACGGTTTAATAAACTGAGAGTTGTAGCCGATTTCTGCGGAGCGTACGAAATCTTAAAACGCATTATAGAAAAAACCGATTTTATCGCTCAAATTTTAGCCGAAAGCAGGGGCGAGTATAAACTAAAGTGTCTAAACAAATTTTTAGAAGTAGCAAATCCTCAAGACAAAAGATTGACCGTCAGCGAACTGATAGCGCTCGTTGACGCGGATAGCAAGCAATTCTATCTTTCTCCCGACATAGACGAAGACAACGTTAGAGTTATGACTATGCACGCCTCCAAGGGTTTAGAGTTCCCCGTTGTAATCGTGTATGGATTAGAGGAAAAAATAACGGGCAAGGATAAGAGCGTTGCTTGTATGACCGATAGAAACTACGGTTTAGCCCTAAAGCATTTTGATTTAAAAACCAAAATCAGTTCGGAAACGCTACTTAGGGGCGTAATTAAACGGAAGATGGCGGAAAACGGTTTTAAGGAAGAACTTCGTCTATTTTACGTTGCCACTACCAGAGCGACTTACAGTATGCATTTAATTTACCAAACTACCGACGGGGAAAAGCGAAACCCCTTGCATTTTGCCGATAGTTTAGTAGATTTTATCCCTACTGCGTTGCCCGTAACTTCTCACTCTTACGAAGAAAGCGATTGCGCCGTGCAAGAGCGTATTAGAAAGGTGCTCGTGGGTAAATCCGACCAAGAAGTAAAAGCCCAAATCCTAAAGGACGTTAACTATTCGTATCCGTTTAAGGAGCAAACGACCTTGCCTATCAAAACTTCGGTTACCGCGCAAATGGAACTGGCAGAGTGGCAAGAAGGAGAACTAGAGCATTTGTCCGACGGTGGACGCACGGATATCGAAAGGGGAATAATCGCCCACAAGATTATGGAGCATTTAGACTTTAAGTCCGACCTATCCGTTTACGAGCAGACCTTAAATATGATAGAGCAAGGCGTTATATCTAAACAAGACGCCGACAAGGTTCAAATTGACAGACTTGAAAACGCCGTTAAAAATCCCTTGTTATCCTTTACTAAAAACGCCACCCTTTATACGGAAAAGAGTTTTATATCGGGCGTGGATTCAAAGATTGCGGTAGGGGTTGATACAAGCGAAAAGGTGCTTATTCAAGGCGTTATAGACCTGTTGGCAATAGTCGGTGAGGGCGCGTATATAGTAGATTACAAATATTCCACCTTAACCGCGCCGTCGCTCAAACTAAAATACGAAAAACAACTCAAAGTTTACGAGAGCGCCTTATCTAACGCTACGGGCGTAAAAGTTTTAGGTAAGTTTATACTTAATTTTTACACGGGAGAAGTCGTTCAAATTGATTAAATAACAAAAAATTCGACTAATACTCCAAAATTTTTCCGGCTATAAAACACCATAATCTATTAGAGGTGTTTATGGCCGGTTTTTGTTTAACTGTATCTGAATATTTATCTAACGTATCTAGCGAAGTAATCTTCGTGTTTGGTCTAGCGTTAGGCGTTGTAGCCTTTATCGTAAATTTAATTTTGCTTTTAGCAAAAAGCAACTACGGCGCTAAAAAAAGAATATGGCTCTATTTGGTGTTTACGGCGGTTTGGAGCGCTCAAAGGTCTGCAGGGCTAAAGGACGGAGCAAACCTTTTAAGCGGTTATATGACGGGCTTTTTTATTCTTTTGTCGCTCCCGTCGGTCATTATTCCGCCAAGGCAACCAAAAACCAAAAAGCGAGCAAGAAAGATAGAACTTGCGCTAGACGGTCTGCCTTTTTCCTTTTTGGGCGAGCAAAATAATAGACCGAATTATCAACCTCAACCTATCAAAGAGAGTTGGGAGGATAATTTAAAGCCCGAGCGCGTTTTTTGTGAAAGCAATTCGTACGAGCAAGACCCTAAGCCCGTAACCAAGGAAGAACTGGATTTTTCTCACGTTAAAAACGTTATATCAAGGCTAGACAATTTCAATTTAAGCCTAGCGGACAAAAAGCAAGTTAAAGAACTAGAGATTGCAATAAAGCAAGCCGAAATAGGCGTAGCGCCCACCGACGTTAGATGTAAAATCAACGACGGACTAGGCGCTTTGCTTAAAATAATGTCTAAATACGGCGTGTAGATAGCCCCTTAATAAAGGGGTTTTCTTTTTTGCTAATTAATAAAAAACGCAAAAGGTATTGATTTTAAGGGTGAATTATTGTATAATATCGTAAAAGGTGGGCTATTTTGCCCAAAAGGTGTTATTTTATGGGGCTTTTTAAAAAGAAAAAACGTTTTGCAGACCACGATAGAATCGTAATTGGCGAAAACGCTAAGGGAAGTGTCGTAGAGGGTTACAACAGACTTAAAGATAATATTCTATATATGAACGCCGACGGCAACACTAAGGTAATTCAAATAGAATCGGCAGGCGCAAAAGAAGGTAAAACTACCGTTGCGTGCAACCTTGCGGTAAGTTTAGGTTTAACCGATAAAAAAGTTTTGATGATAGATTTAGACTTCCGTCGTCCAAAACTGCACAGAGTATTCGATTTGAGTAACGAGCAGGGCGTAGCAGAATATATTTTAGGCAAAAGCACTATCGAAGAAATTATTAAAACTACTCAATATAAAAACGTGGATATCATCACCAGAGGCGCTGAGATATTTAACTCGTCGCTCGTTTTGGTTTCCGAAAAGTTTAAGGAGTTTATAAAAACCTTAAGGGACGAATACGACTATATCATTTTAGACTGCGCTCCCGTATTAAACGTTTCAGACTATATACACATCACCAAAGTTTCCGACGGCGTAATATTCTTAATCGCATACGGCTCTACGACTAAGGCTCAAGTAGCCGAGGCTATTAAGGAATTAAGAAAGAACGACGCCAAGATTTTAGGCACGGTATTTTCTATGTACGAGTCTAAATACGGTAACTACAACTATTACTATTATTAATTTGTTATGCTTATCGACGTTCACTCACACGTATTGCCAATGGTTGACGACGGTAGCCAATCGGTTAACGACTCGCTCGAAATGGTAAAAAAAGCAATAAGTCAAGGGGTTAGCCACCTCGTTCTAACACCGCATTATCGCGGTGTTTTCAACTTATGCGCAAACGAGTTAAACGAGGCGTTTGATAAGTTTAACGAGCAAGTTAAACGCAATTATCCGCAAATCAACTTATATTTGGGTCAAGAAATCCACGCTGACGGCGAAATAAAACGGATGGTGCTAAACGGAGAATTATTAACCGTTAACGGCAACAAACATTTGCTTTTAGAATTTAAATATAACGAAGAATGCGATATAGTAGAATATATTTACGAGTTTAAAAGGCTAGGATATAAGCCAATCGTGGCGCACGTTGAAAGATATTCTTATTTAACCGACGACGATATAGCCGAGATAAAAAGCGTGGGCGGGTTAATTCAAATAAACGCCGAGAGTTTGCTCGGCAAGTCGGACTTTTGTTCTAAGCGAAAGGCTGTTAAACTAATAAAGCAAGGGTTAATCGACGTGGTGGCAGGCGATTTTCACTCGCAAAGACCGTATCTAATGGCAGACGCGTATAAGTTTGTGAGCAAAAAATTCGGCGAAGATATAGCAAAAAAATTATTTATAGAAAACGGACTAAAGATAATAAACGGCAACAACTAAAATGGATAAAAGAATTATAGCAATCGGCGGTGGCGAGATAAAGAATAAAACCACCTTAAGTATAGACGGCTACGTTGCGTCGCTTGCGAAAGAGCGCGCGGGCGATAAAAGGGCTACGGCGCTTTTTTTAGGCACGGCTTCGCACGACAGTATGCCGTATTTTAATAGTTTTAGAAAGACTTATACTTCGGTGTTCGATATAAAGGCAGAAGTCGCTTTAACCGTGTACGGCGAAATGGACTTTGAGCATATTAAAGAAAAGTTCGACAAAGCAGACTGCATATATATAGGCGGTGGCGATACTTTATATATGCTAGAACACCTAAAAGAAACGGGCGTTTTAGACCTCGTGCTACAAGCGTACGAGCAGGGCAAAATTATTTGTGGGTTATCGGCAGGCGCTATTTGTTGGTTCGAAGATATGTACACCGACTACGAGATAATGCGTGGTCAAAGCGCCGACTACGTTCTTAAAAAGGGCTTAGGAATATTAAAGGGGACTATGTGTCCGCACTTTAACGAGCGAGAAAATGACTTCGTTCGTGCGTTAAAAAATTCGGAAATTAAAAGCGCGTACGCAGTAGAAAACGATTGTGCAATAGAGTTTGTTAACGGGGAATATTGTAAATGTATATCCTCTGGTGGCAAAGCGTATATTATCGGTGTAGAAAAGGGCGAGATTATAAAAAAGGAACTACAATGAACGTAAACTATCATCGAGAAATGGAGAGGACAATATCCTCAATTAAAAAGACGGGCGAAAAACCTAAACTACTTATGCACAGTTGTTGCGCGCCTTGTTCTTCGGCGTGTATCGAGCGAGTTAAAGATTATTTTGATTTAGTAATTTATTATTACAATCCTAATATCGACGGCGTAGAAGAATATCAAAAAAGAGAAGCCGAACAAGAGAGGCTTTGCACGGCGCTGGGCGTGGGTTTTATAGGTAGCAAATACGATAAAAATCAATTTTTATCTAAAGTATCGGGCTTAGAAAACGAAAAAGAGGGCGGAGCAAGATGTTCGGTATGCTACGAACTGAGGCTAGAAGAAACCGCAAAAAAAGCGGTGGAACTAGGGTGCGACTACTTTACTACTACGCTCACCGTTAGCCCCTTAAAAGACGCCGAAAGGCTAAATTCAATAGGTTTTAAACTTGCCGAGAAATACGGCGTAAAATTCTTGCCGTCCGACTTTAAGAAAAAGGGCGGATACTTGCGCTCCATAGAACTGTCTAGAGAATACGGCTTGTATAGGCAAAACTACTGTGGTTGCGAGTTTTCTAAAAATTTTAATCCGTAAAAAATAAAGCGCTGTTTTCGGCGCTTTTTTTATTTGGTGCGTAAAAGGGAATTAGTTAGCAAAAACCTAAATAAAACGTTAAAAAAATTTTTAAGAAAATTTTAAAAAACTTATTGAAAAGAGTTTTTCGTTATGCTAAAATCAAAGTAATAAAGAGCAAAAAGATTATAATTTTAATCCATTACACACGATAAACTAGGGAGACACGAATGGATATTAAAATTACACCTGCAAAACTTAACGGGACTATTCAAGCGGTATCGAACAAAACTTACTCGCATAGGCTTTTTATTGCCTCGTCGTTATCGGAAAATCCCACCAAGATTTATATGAAGAACGGCTCGTTAGACTTGTCCGTCACCTTCGACGTGCTTAAGAATTTTGGGTTTAGGGCGAATAAGAACGGCAACGAATATTTGGTTACGCCAAAGAATTCGATAGAAGAAAAAATTTCGGTGGACGTTCACGATAGTGCGCCTAGCCTAAGGTTTTTATTGCCAATACTATGCGCGCTCTCCGAGCAAGTCACCGTAGTTGGCGAAGGAAAACTTTTAGCCCGTTCGCACGCCGATTTATTATACGCGTTAAAAGGCGTAGGGTTTACTAGCGAAAAGTTACCGTTTACCATAAAAGGCAGGCTAAACGGGGGAGATTATTACGTTAACGAAAAGTTAAGTATGCAGTTCGTAAGTGGATTGATGCTCGCACTTCCGTTACTTGATAAGGATAGTAGAATAATATTTAACGGCAACGTAAACACCACTAACGCGCAAATTACGGCGCTAATTATGCAAGATTTCGGAGTGGAAGTCGTAAAAGAAGAAAAGGGCTATTTTATAAAAGGCTCGCAAAAATACGTCGCGCCCCAAAGCCTTAACGTAGAGGGCGACTATGCGTTGTCGTGCGTGTGGAAACTTTGCAACAAACTAGGCTCGAATATAAAAATAGAAAACCTTAATCCCAACACCTTGCAAAGCGAAAAAGCGCGTTTTGATACGATAGATAAACTGTTTTTAGAAAAAACCGTAAACGATATAGAGACAGACTTATTGCCCTGTCTGATAGTGGGCGCGTGCTTTAAGAAGGGCGAAACGCTATTAAATATAGAAAAGGGCGTATCTAATAAAGAACTTGCAAAAATCTACGCCTTCGTTAACGCGATAAATAAACTAGGAGGGAAAGTTACCGTAAACGGCAACGCCGTTTTAGTGCGTGGAGTGGGAGAACTTAAGGGTGGTCAAATGGTTGACTCGTACGCAGACTACCGGTTTGCTATGGCACTAACCGTTGCAGGTTGTTTTGCAAAAGAACCTATCAAGATTTTAGACGCTCAAGTTGTCCTAAAGCATTACGCAACCTTCTTTAACGACGTAAACCTTTTGGGTGGGAAAACCCAAGTAGAATAACAAGGCTAATACGCTAAAAAGCAAGCCCGTTCGCTTATGCGAACGGGCTTAATAATTTTATTTAATTAACAATTACAATTTGCTAGGGTCTATAACTTCTGCAACGAAGGGAAGTTCGCGGTATTTTTCCGCGTAATCTAAGCCGTATCCGATAACGAACCCACAGGGCACGTCAAAACCAACGTAATCGGCTTTAATATCAACCTCACGGCGTTCTAACTTATCGATAAACGCGCAGATTTTTATAGAGCGCGGATTCTTTGCCTTTAGCATTTCAATAAAGTATGCGAGCGTTTTTCCGCTGTCAACTATGTCCTCGACTATAATTACGTCCTTGTTCGTTATCGTTGCCGTAATGTCTGCAATAACGCACATTTCACTACTACAAGTCCCGTTACGGTAACTGGACAGTCTTGCAAAGTCAATCATTATAGGCAAATTAATTTGTCTAGTCAAATCGGTAAAGAAATATACCGCGCCTTTGAGCATACATATCACTACGGGACTTTTGTCTGCGTAGTCGGCTGTAATTTGTGCGGCAAGTTGAGATACTCGCTTTTGAATTTCTTGTGAGGTAATAATAACTTTGTAATTGTCTTTCATTTGTATAACCTTCTTTTAGTTTTTGGCAAAAGCCTATTTATTAAACGAAAACCCGTAAACGAGCTTGGTCGTTTTTTCTACTTTAACTTTTTCTCCCGCGCCAACGTTCGCTATGGCAAGCACGTCGTTATCTTTAGCGATAAGCGGGGTAGAGTTTCTTATCCTTCGCGGTATCTTTTTGTCGGTAAAATAGTCGCAAAGTTTCTTACTCCCACCACCGAACTTGCAAAACACGTCGGAGGGCATAGCGCACCTAATAACCGAACCCTCGGGAATTTTATCGGCGTCTAGATAAACACCTTTCTTTAAGTCTAAATTATACGGGGATAGTTTCTCTATCGTAATCTTTCCACCGCAAAAGTCAAACTCTCCGCACGCAAACGGCAAAGACTCTTGAGTATAGTTGCTTTTTTTAAATAGAGTTATCTTGTCGTATTCTCTAACGGCTACTACGCCGTCTAGTAGATTTACGCTCGCACCGTTTTGCAGTTTGTTTAACGAGTTAACCGCGTCGATATGCGCTTTTTCCCAATCTTTTTCTACGCCCAAACTCTTTAGCGCAACGATAGTGCATCTACCGCTAACGGCAGGGTGTAGGTCGGTAGAAAAACTTGCCAACCCGTCGCCGATTTCAACGCTTGATAAGGCGATACTAGACAGATAATCGTCGTCTAACTTTGCAAGAGTAGATAGCCTAACTAAACTCTTTTCGGCTTCGGGGAACGCCTTTTTGATTAGGGGCATAACCTCGTTGCGTAAAAAGTTTCTAGTGTATTCGCTGCTTAGGTTGGTCGAGTCCGTTCTGTATAAAATACCGTGTTTTTTAACGTATGCACAAATATCGGACTTGTTCACGTAAAGCATAGGTCTAATTATCTTTCCGTCAACGCTTTGGCTAATGCCACTAAGCCCCTTAATTCCCGAACCTCGTAAAGCGTTTAGCAAAACGGTCTCGGCGTTGTCTTGTAAATGATGAGCCGTGGCAACCTTGTCGCATTTGCCCTCTAAAATTGCCTTGTAGAAACAATCGTATCTTAAAATTCTTGCCGATTGCTCGATAGAAAGTTTGTTTACTTTAGCGTAAGCAGGGCAATCCACCTCGTAGCTTATAAATTCTATACCGTTTTTTTGGCAATATTCTTTAACGAATTTAGAATCCTCTTTAGACTCGTCGCCTCTAATACCGTGTTCAACGTTAAGGGCAACCACCTTAAATCCGTAAGAAGTAGAGAGGTCGCGCAATCTATGAATAAGCGCCATAGAATCGCTACCACCGGATACCGCTACGGCAACCACGTCTCCCTTATTAATTAAACCGTCTAAAAGAATATTCATACAAAACATTTTACCAAAAAGAAAAATAAATATCAAGGGGTTAATAGATAAATGGCAATAATCGATAAAATATTTTAATAAACGTAAACGGATAAACAAAAAAGGCAAAACAAAATTATAATTTATACAAGTTAATAGTTGACAAAGTTAAAAATATGTTGTATTATGTTAAGGCTTTAAGCGATAAACTTAGAGCCGAATATCGCGGGGTGGAGCAGCTAGGTAGCTCGTCGGGCTCATAACCCGAAGGTCAGGAGGTTCAAATCCCCTCCCCGCCACCACTAGATACTCGTTTGAACTTTTTCGGTTCAAACGAGTTTTCTTTTATTTCTTCTATGTTTTTGCCGTTTATTATCTCTAAGCACTCTTTTTTATTGAGTCTTTTGGTTTC
>JAFZIB010000053.1 GCA_017554545.1 Clostridia bacterium | reverse complement strand
GTAATACACCTATCGCTTTCCTCGCATCTTTCGTCGGCTTGCCAAAACGCAAAGAGCGCGGCGGAAAAACTTTCAAACGTATTCGTGGTAGATACTTTATCACTCTCAACGGGCATAGCATTACTTGCTATTTTTGCAAGAGAGCAAGCTCAAGCAGGATTGTCGCCCCAGGAAATTTATAACGCGTTAAACCAAAGGGTGAAAGGTGTTCAAGCAAGTTTCGCGCTAAAAAGAGTAGATTACTTGTATAAGGGCGGACGTTGTAGCGCAATGGCGTATTTAGGAGCAAACCTACTTGGAATTCGTCCCCAAATTATTCTAAAAGACGGAAAAATGATAGCGGGCAAAAAATACCGTGGCAACTACCTAAAGGTTATAAACAACTATTGCAGAGACGTTATCGACGAATACAGCACTCCCGACTTAAACCACGCTTTCGTAACCTATACGACGGCAGACGAACAAGTAGTTAAAACGGCGGTGTCCTACCTCGAAGAAAGAGGTTTTAAGAATATACACGTGACCCGTGCAGGCGCAACGATAAGCAGCCATTGTGGCGAAGATTGCCTCGGAATACTTTATTTAAACGACAAAGCAAACTAAATAAAATAAAGTCTAACGAAAAATCAACGAAAAATTCGTTGATTTTTTTATTTTACACGGCCAATAATTTCAAAAACAAAAAAAATTGTGGCGTACGCTTGAAAAAAAACACAATATATTGTACAATAATATACGTATGAGTATAAAAGCGGTTCAGGAGGAAATATGGCTTCAAAATCGTACAAAGCAGAAGATATAAAAATATTAGAGGGATTAGACGCGGTTAGAATGCGCCCCGGTATGTACATAGGTACGACCAGCGTAAAGGGCTTGCATCATATCCTTTGGGAAATAGTAGATAACGCCGTGGACGAAGCGGCAAACGGCTTTGCAAACAGAATCGAAATTAAGTTATATAAAGACGGTAGTGCGTCGGTAGAAGACAACGGCAGAGGAATACCAACCGATATCCACTCTAAAGCTGGTGTATCCGGCGTGCAAGTAGTATTTACACAACTTCACGCTGGTGGTAAATTCGACGCCGAAAACTACAGTTATTCAGGTGGCCTACACGGCGTAGGTGCGTCGGTTACCAACGCGCTTTCCGAGTGGCTTAATGTTCAAGTGTATAAGAATACCGTTTACGAGATGAGTTTTCACTCGTATCTAGATAAAGAAACGGGCAAAATCAAATCGGGTGTGCCCGTTGCACCCTTAAAGGATACCAAAGTTAAAACCAAAAAGAAGGGTACTTTCGTTCAGTTTTTACCCGATAAACGCGTTTTCGAAACGACGACTTTCTCAGTTGAAACCATACTTAAACGCCTAAAAGAACTAGCCTTTTTAAATAAAGGTCTAGAAATAGATTTTTACGACGAAAACACCGATTTTCACCGTAATTATAAATACGAAGGCGGTATAATTGACTTCGTTAAGTATCTAAACGAAGGCAAATCGCGCCTTTACGACGAGCCGTTATACGCTACTGCAGAAAAGGACGGAATTAGCGTAGAATTTGCAATTCAACACACCGACGCATACGTAGATAGCATATATTCCTACGTAAACAATATACCCACGGGCGAGGGCGGTATGCACGAAACGGGTTTCCGTTCGGGCGTTACTAGGGTGTTTAACGACTACGCGAGGGAAAGAAACCTGCTTAAAGATAAAGACGAAAACCTTTTAGGTGATGACTTTAAGGAAGGTTTAACCGCAATAGTTTCAATTAAAATGCAAAACGTTCAGTTCGAAGGTCAAACCAAAACCAAACTTGGCAACCCCGAGGCGCGTCCCGCAGTAGAGAGCGTTACGGTAAACGAACTTTCTTCGCTTATGAAGAACAAAAAGTTGTCAAAAACCTTCGACACAATCATAAACAAGGCGCTAAGCGCGGCAAAGGTTCGCCTTGCAGCCAAAAAAGCAAAGGAAATAGCAAGAGCGTCTAAGAGTATCGACTCGCAAAATCTAGTTGGTAAACTTTCATCTTGCTCGGGCAGAAAACCCGAACTCAACGAACTGTTTATCGTAGAGGGCGACTCCGCAGGCGGTAGTGCAAAACAGGCGAGAGTAAGACAATATCAAGCAATTTTACCTCTTAGAGGTAAACCTTTAAACGTAGAGAAGAAAAAACTAGAGCAAATTCTCCAAAACGAAGAAATTAGAACCATTATCTCTGCTTTAGGCACGGGTATAGGCTCGTCGTTCGATTTAGAAAGTCTTAAGTTCCATAAGGTTATAATATTATCAGATGCCGACCAAG
>JAFZIB010000052.1 GCA_017554545.1 Clostridia bacterium | reverse complement strand
TTAAAAACTTACTCGGCTAAAACCCCTTCAAACGCTTGACAAACTTGTTTTAAGGTAATATAATATCGGTGTAAAGGTTAAAAACTTTACACCTTTTTATTTTTATGGAAGAAAATTTTTATTACGTAGAACTCTTCGAATTGTATAAAGAGTTGCTAACACAAAAACAGCGCGAATCGTTTGAAATGCATTTTTTACTCGATTTTTCCTTATCGGAAATATCCGAAGAAAAGGGGATATCCCGTCAAAACGTAAACGACGCTATAAAAAGCGCTAAAAAGAAACTCGACGAGATGGAAGACGCGCTTAAATTAAAGGCGAAATTCGACGCTTTATCCGCCTTAGCGGACAAGTCTAAAGACGAGAATACCGCAAGTGAAATTAAAAGGATAATAAGTATATAATGGCTTTATTTTCTGGTTTATCCGAAAAACTTAATCATATATTCTCAAAACTGACCAAACACGGAAAGTTAACCGAACTCGAGATAAAAACCGCAATGCGCGAAGTAAGAGTGGCGCTACTCGAGGCAGACGTAAACGTATCGGTAGTAAAACAATTTGTGTCTAGGGTTAGCGAGAGGGCGGTAGGACAAGAAATACTAAAGAGTTTAAGTCCCACCCAACAGGTTATAAAAATCGTAAACGAAGAACTCGTAGAACTTATGGGTTCAGCAAACAGTAAACTTATAACCGCTCCAAATCCGCCCACGGTAATAATGATGGCAGGTTTGCAAGGCGCAGGTAAAACCACCTTGGTCGGTAAACTGGGTATGCTACTTAAAAAGCAAGGCAAAAAACCCCTTTTAGTAGCGTGCGACGTGTATCGTCCCGCAGCGATTAACCAACTTAAAGTAGTAGGCGAAAAGTGTGGTTGTCAAGTATTCGAAAAAGGTCAAGGCGACCCCGTAAAAATAGCGCAAGAAGGCGTGGCGTACGCCAAGTCTTTAGGCTTTGATGTCGTTATAATCGACACGGCTGGTAGGCTTCAAATCGACCAAGAGTTGATGCAGGAGTTAGAAGACATAAAAGCCAAGGTAAATCCAAGCGAAATCTTACTAGTAGTCGATTCAATGACCGGTCAAGTAGCCGTAGAAGTTGCCGACACTTTTAACAAGCGTTTAGAGGTTACCGGCTTAGTTTTAACTAAGCTCGACGGCGATACAAGAGGCGGTGCAACCCTTTCTATGAAAGCGGTGACCGGCAAGCCTATAAAGTTTTGTTCGGTTGGCGAAAAATTAGGCGATTTAGAGCCTTTCTATCCCGACAGAATGGCTAATAGAATTCTGGGAATGGGCGACGTTTTAACTCTTATAGAGAAGGCTCAAGAGGCAGTTACCGAAGAAGACGCAAAGCGTATGGAAAAGAAATTCCGAGAGAACTCGTTTACTCTAGAGGACTTTTTAGACCAGTTCGAGACAATGAATAAGATGGGCGGAATAAACAGTATTTTATCTATGCTCCCGGGAATGGGAATGAAGATGAAAATTTCCGAAGGCGACGTGGACGAAAGGAAACTCGTCACGACCAAAGCGGTAATTCAATCAATGACCAAAAGGGAAAGGGAAAATCCCCAAATAATAAACTCGTCACGCAAGCAACGAATTGCAAAAGGAAGCGGAACTAGCGTGCAAGAGGTCAACAGGGTTCTAAAGCAGTTTGAACAAACAAAACTGATGATGAAACAAATGAAAAACAATAAAATGTTTAGATTTTAATAATATAAACCATATAAAAGGAGAAACACAACAATGGCAGTAAAAATGAGATTAACCAGATTAGGCGACAAGAAGTCCCCCTTCTACCGTATCGTAATTACGGACAGCAGAAACGCACGTGACGGCGGATATATCGACAAAGTAGGTCACTACAATCCTACCGCTCAACCTGCTGAAATCGTAATCGACGCAGACAAGGCAAAAGACTGGCTCGCAAAGGGCGTTCAACCCACCGATACGGTTAAGAACATCTTAGTAAACCAAGGCATTTTACCAAAGCCCACCAAACTTTCGCCCGCTAAAACCAAAGTACGTAAGTCTAAATAATTTTAGCAAGGTGCAACTATGATAGAACTTATTAAATACGTAATTTCTAGCTTCGCCGAACATCCCGACGAGGTTATTTACGACGTGAAAGAAGAGGGCAAAACGGTTAACGTTACCGTAACGCTCAACCAAGGCGATATGGGTAAAGTTATCGGTCGTCAAGGCAAACTTGCCAAGGCGCTCAGAACGTTAGTTCGCGCTGGTTCTCAAAAAGAGAATAAAAAATATAACGTAGAAATCAGAGAACGCGGGGAAGAATAATCTCCCCGTTTTTCTACTATTAAGGTAACCGCAAATTATTATGGAAAGCAAATTCGTAATAGGTCAAATTTTAAAACCACAGGGAATAAAAGGTGAGTTAAAAATAATGCCTTTAACCGACGACCCCGAGCGTTTTAAGAAACTTAAAAAAGTTATAATAGACGATAAAACCTACGCCGTAACGGGTGCAAAAATCGCGCAAAACGGTGTGTTTTTATCGCTATCTAACGTGAGTGACAGAAATACCGCAGAACTCTTTCGCGGTAAGTTTTTGCACGTCTTAAGAGAGGACACTCCAGCACCGGAAAAGGGTAGATATTTTATAGTTGACCTAATCGGTTGCGACCTATTAGTAGAAGACGAAAAGTTGGCTAAAATCACCGACGTAACCAAGGGCAGAACCGACGTAATAACGGCTGTAACACCGTTAGGAAAAACCTTGCGTTTTCCTTTCTTAAACGACGCCGTAACCGAGGTTGATGTAGAGTGTGGAATTTTTAGGGTTAACAAAAAGCGTTTCGAGGAGATAGTAGTATATGAAGATTGATATTTTAACCCTATTTCCCGAGATGTTTACACCCTTGCAAACCAGCATTATAGGCAGAGCGCAAAACGGTGGGAAACTAGAAATTAAAGTCCACGACATTCGCGATTATACTCTAGATAAACATAAAAAATGCGACGATACGCCTTTTGGGGGCGGAGCAGGAATGGTAATGATGGCGCAACCTATCGCGAGCGCAATCGACGCCGTTGACCCCAACCACGAGGCAAGGCGAATTTTTATGTCGCCCAAAGGCAGAACTTTTAATCAAAAGGTCGTTTTAGAATACGCAAATATCGAAAGACTACTTCTTCTTTGCGGACATTACGAAGGCGTTGACCAACGCGTTTTAGACCTGTATATCGACGAGGAATTATCGCTTGGCGACTTCGTGTTAACGGGTGGTGAAATTCCCGCAATGGCAGTCGTTGACGCCGTTGCAAGATACGTTGACGGGGTAATAAAACGCGAATCTTTAGAGCAAGAAAGTTTTTCGGCAGGCCTACTAGAGTATCCGCAATATACCCGTCCTCAAGAGTTTATGGGGCTAAAAGTTCCCGACGTGCTACTGAGCGGACACCACGGCGAAATAGAAAAGTGGCGAAAAAAACAATCGCTAGAAATCACGGCAAAAAATCGCCCCGACCTACTTGAAAAGGAGGGCGAGTAGATGCAACATTTACAATGGTTTCCGGGACATATGACTGCAGCAATGCGAATGATGGAAGAAAACCTTAAAGCCGTTGACGGCGTTATGCTGGTTTTAGACGCAAGAGCGCCTAGAGCCTCGCTAAACAATAAACTTGCCAAACTTTTCGAGAACAAAAAAGTATTATACGTTCTAAACAAATGCGACCTAATAGAAAAGTCGGACGCCGTTAGAACGGTAAAGGAATTTGCCGGGGAGGGCAAAGAGGCGGTAGCAGTCAGCGCTATGGATAAAAAAGCCGTAGATATGCTATACGCCAAAATATTCGACCTACTAAAAGAAAAACTAGAAAGAAACAAACTAAAGGGCGTGTTTAAGCCCGTTAGAATAATGGTGGCAGGCATACCCAACACGGGCAAATCTACGGTAATCAACGCGCTTTGCGGTGGCAAAAAAGCCGTTACGGGCAATAAGGCGGGCGTAACCCGTGGCAAACAATGGGTAAGACTGAGAGATTTAGAACTTCTAGATACTCCGGGCACAATGCCTCCCGCTTTCGAAAACCAAACGCTTGCAAAACATTTAGCCTACGTGGGCAGTATGAACGACGCCAATATAGATTTTGGCGACTTGGCGTTTGAACTAATTAAGGAACTTGCCGAAAAGTATCCCGAGAACCTAAAGGAAAAGTACGGTTTAACCGACCTGACTAAACCGACGCTAGAGATTTTCGACGATATATGCGCGCGCAGGGGATTTTTAATGAAAGGCGCAGAGCCCGACTACGACAGATGCGCCAAAGCCGTTATCGACGACTTTAGAAAGGGCAGAATAGGAAAAATCATTTTAGACTAAAATGGATAAATTAGAATACGAAAGAAAGCATTTAAGTTTAGGCGCAAAATATATCGCAGGGGTTGACGAAGTGGGCAGAGGTCCGCTTGCAGGTCCGGTAGTATGCTGTGCTATAATTATGCCGTTAGACAATTTAATCGAGGGCGTAAACGACAGTAAAAAACTAACGGAAAAGCGTCGCAACGAGTTAAACGAAATAATAAAAGAAAAGGCAATAAGCTTTTGTATATACGAAATTAGCGAACAAGAAATTGACCGAATAAACATACTTAACGCCGTAAAAAAATGTATGACTAACGCGGTAGAAGGACTAAGCGTAAAACCCGATATAACGCTAGTTGACGGAAACGACACGCACTTAAATATTAACGCCGAATACGTGGTAAAAGGCGACTTTAAAAGTTATACGATAGGTTGCGCGTCAATCGTTGCAAAAGTGTATAGAGACCGACTTATGACCGAATACGCAAAGGAGTATCCCGACTACGGGTTCGAAAAGCATAAGGGATACGGCACTAAAACTCATATAGAAAAAATCAAGGAGATAGGACCTTGCAAATTGCACAGAAAAACTTTTATAAAAAACTTTTGGGCAGAGCAGGCGAAGTAAGGGCGGCAAACTTTCTAAAAAAGAAAGGACTAGAAATAATCGAGACCAACTATAAAACGCGCGTGGGAGAAATAGATATAATTGCAAAGGATAAAAACGCGATAGTTTTTATAGAGGTAAAAACCCGTTCAGACGACGGATACGGCGCGCCGGCAGAGGCAGTTGACCGTAAAAAGAGAGAAAAATATTTTAAAACTGCAACCGAATATTTAGTAAAAAACGAGCAAACCGAGTCGGAATGCCGATTTGACGTGGTGGAAATAAATAATGGAGAAATAAATCACATAATTGACGCATTTTGTATCGAATAGGGGTGAAAAATGCTTGCCAAGAGCAAAAAAATGTGATATTATAGTATGGCTTTCGGACGTTCCGCTTGCAAAATTTGGCAATGAACGTCAAGTATAAAGGAGGTAAAAGCAAATGAGCAAGATTATTGATGCTATCAACCAAGAAAACTTGAAACAGAATATCCCTGAATTCAACGTAGGCGACACCGTAAAGGTAATGATTAAGGTTATCGAAGGTGAAAGAGAAAGATTACAAGCGTTCGAAGGTATTTGTATCGCAAGAAAACACGGCGGTATTTCAGAAACCTTTACCGTAAGAAGAATTTCTTTCGGCGTAGGCGTAGAAAAGACTTTCCCAATCCACTCGCCAAAGGTTGCAGATATTCAAGTAGTAAGAAAAGGTCGCGTTCGTCGTGCAAAACTCTACTACTTACGTGCAAGAACTGGCAAGGCAGCAAGAGTTAAAGAAGTTGCTAGATAATTTAGAAAAGCAAAAGATAAAGAACTTACGTTTAGTAAGTTCTTTTTTTATCTAATTACCCTAATACTAGTTTACTTTTTTTAAATTATATATTATAATAATAAACTAGAGTGGCGTAGCCTGTAAAATTTTGGGAAAAGCAAAACGGAAAAGGGCTACTCGTTAAAGGGGTACAAATGATTGCTAAGGCAAATACATACACTTTAATAGGTCTAAGCGGAATACCCGTTTCGGTTGAAGTTGACGTTAATAACGGCTTGCCTGCTTTTGAAATCGTAGGTCTTGCCGATACCGCCGTAAAAGAGGCGAAAGAGCGCGTGCGTTCGGCAATAAAAAACAGCGGAAAGGTCATGCCGACTAAGCGAATAACGGCAAATCTCGCTCCCGCCGACGTAAAAAAAGAAGGCTCGGCTTTAGACCTTGCGTTAGCAGTAGGCTTATTAAAGTCAAGCGCGCAACTCGTTTGCGACCTAGAAGGCGTTATATTTTTAGGCGAACTCTCCCTAGACGGAAGTTTGCGAAGAATCAACGGCGTTTTGCCAATAATAATATCTGCTATAGAGCAGGGTTATAAAAAATTCGTATTGCCAAAAGACAACGCGTTAGAGGCGTCCTTCGTTTCAGGCGCAACGGTATATCCGGCGCAAAGCCTTAACGAAGTGGTAGAGCATTTGTCAGGAATAAAACCTATTAGCCCGTTAGAGTTACGCGACTATTCGAGTTTAACTCAAAATATCGTTTACGATAGCGACATGTCCTTAGTGAAGGGGCAAGCGGTAGCAAAAAGAGCGTTAGAGATAGCGGTGGCAGGCGGACACAACGTTTTATTCGTAGGCGCACCGGGAACTGGTAAAACCATGCTCGCAAAATGCTTGCCGACCATAATGCCCGATATGACCTTTGAGGAGGCGTTAGAAACCACTAAAATACACTCGGTATGCGGATACGTAAAAGATACCGACGGGATATTATACACCAGACCGTTCAGAAGTCCGCACCACACGGCGAGCACCGTGTCTATAACGGGAGGTGGAACGCACGTAAAACCGGGAGAAATAAGTTTGGCGCACAACGGCGTGTTATTTTTAGACGAGATGCCCGAATATAATAGGGCAACGCTGGAGGCGTTAAGACAACCTTTAGAAGACGGCGTAATAACCGTATCTAGAGCGTCTGGAACGGTCACCTATCCTGCAAACGTAATGCTGTGCGGTTCAATGAACCCCTGTCCTTGCGGAAATTTAGGCTCGCCCGATAAAGTATGTACTTGCACGCCTGCGCAAATTACCAAATATAAATCAAAAATTTCGGGACCGTTGCTTGATAGAATTGATATACAGGTAGAAGTCGATAGCGTAAAATACTCCGAATTAACCGAAGTGCAAAGCGCAGAAACTTCGCAAACGATACGGGCAAGGGTTAATAAAGTGCGTGCAATCCAGCGCGAAAGATTTAAGGACGAGAAGATTCTAACGAACAGCGCGATGGGAGAAAGGCAGATTATAAAATACTGCAAATTGTCGCAAGAGTGTGAAAGCGTGCTAAAATCGGCGTACGAAAGACTGCATCTATCGCCAAGAGCACGAAGTAGAGTGATAAAAGTAGCAAGAACTATAGCCGATATGGCGGGTTCGGCAGATATTCGCCCCGAACACGTTTTAGAAGCGGTAAGTTATCGCAAATATTAAAGGTCGGGTTAAAAGTTGAACGAGGAGCAACTTATGATAAAATATTCTAACGCTGAATTAGTTCTAATTTGGCTTGACAGTTTTGTCGGCTTAGAGTATAAACATAAACTTGCCCTTTTCGACAATCTAAAAAATTGCACGGGCATTAAAGACTTTTTGCAAAAGAGTAAAGACTACATATCGTCCACTATAGGCGAAAAGGAATATTCAACCATATTAGCCTCTGCAAATCAAGAATATTTAACTTTTTTATTAGAAAATCTAGACAAAAAGGGCATAATTGCCGTAACTCAGTTTTCTAAGGATTATCCCAAACGCTTAATGGAAACGGAAATTCCACCCTTAATACTATACGCAAAAGGAAACTTAGAACTGTTAGATAGTGAGTGCTTTGCAATTGTAGGTAGCAGAAAAAGTTTGCCGTCGTCGATTGCAATCGCAAAAGACTACGCAAAAACGCTATGCTCTCATTTTACTATCGTAACGGGAATCGCCGAAGGCGTAGATAGCGCAGTCATAGAACAAACGCTATTTAGCGAGGGCAGAGTAATATCGGTAAACGCCGGTGGGTTCGATAACGTGTATCCTAAAAGAAACCAAGCGCTTTTCGATAAAGTAGTCGAAAAGGGACTAGTGTTGTCCGAATATCCGCCCGAAACCTTTGCTCAACCATTTATGTTTCCCGTAAGAAACAGAATAATCGCAGGGCTCTCTAAGGGCGTATTGATAGCGAATGGAGAGATTAAAAGCGGAACTAGATACACGGCGGAATACGGTTTTGAATACGGAAAAGACGTGTTCGCCATACCGTACGGAGTAGGCGTTGCTTCGGGCGCAGGTTGTAACGACCTGATTAAAAGAGGCGCAAACCTAACCGATTCGCCCAAGGATATACTAGATTTTTATTCGGTAAAAGAAACCCCCGAACGCGAAGAATTATCCCCCGAGGAAAAACAAGTGCTCTCAGCGCTACTAGACGGGGAAAAACACGTAGAAAAATTATGTTTGCAACTTAAAAAGCAAACTTTTGAAATATTGCCCGTACTTTCGGTATTAGAGATTAAAGGTTACGTAGTAAAATCGGGCAACGTATACGGTTTATGCCGTAAAATAACGGAGGAACAATGCAACTAATTATAGTAGAGTCGCCACACAAGGCAAAAACGATTGAAAAATTTCTAAAAGGCGACTATAAAGTAGATGCGTCAAAAGGCCACGTTAGAGATTTGCCCGTAAACAGAATGGGCATAAAAATCGATAACGGTTTCGAGCCCTCGTACGAAATAGTAGAGGGTAAAAAGGCAGACATAAAAAAACTTTCAGACGACGCTAAAAAAGCCGACAAAGTATTTCTCGCAACCGACCCGGATAGAGAAGGTGAGGCGATATCTTGGCACTTAGCCGAAGTTTTAGGTTTAGACTTGTCTAAAGCAAACCGCATAGAATTTAACGAAATAAGCGAAAAGGCAGTTAAAAACGCCCTAGCAAATCCCAGAAAAATCGACCGCAATCTAGTTGACGCCCAACAAGCAAGGCGCGTGTTAGACAGACTGGTTGGTTATTCTATTTCGCCCGTTGCAAGTTCGGTTTTAAACGACAGTTTGTCGGCCGGCAGAGTGCAATCGGTAGCGTTGAAAATGGTAGTGGATAGAGAGCGCGAGATTTTAGCATTCAAACCCCAAGAATACTGGAACTTAAAAGCCGAAGTTCAGCCCAACGGCAAGTCTGCTTTTAAAGTGTTGTTAGTAGAGAAAAACGGCAAAAAATATAAGCCCGCATGCGAAAGCGAGGCGCTAGATGTAGAAAAATATCTTTTAGGTGCGTCGTTTAAGGTGGGTGGCGTAAAGAGAAGTAAGGTTAAATCGCACGCTCCCGCGCCCTTTATAACGAGTACGCTCCAACAAGACGGCTCGATTAAACTTAACATATCCGCACCTCAAGTAATGCAAATTGCTCAAAGACTATACGAGGGCGTGGATACGGGCAAAGGTCACGTAGCGCTAATCACCTATATGAGAACGGACTCGGTTAGAGTATCCGCCGAAGCGCAACAACAAGCGCTGGGCTATATTAGGTCGGTTTACGGCGACGAATACGCGCCTAGTAAACCCAACGTGTACCGTTCTAAAAAGGACTCTCAAGACGCGCACGAGGCAATTCGACCAATCGATATCAACAAAACGCCCGAGAGCGTCAAGGGTATTTTAGACGATAAGCAATACAAGCTTTATAAACTAATCTACGAAAGATTTATCGCGTCGCAAATGTCAGAGGCTATCTACGACAGCGTTGCCGTTGACGTGTGTGCAGGCGATTATACTTTAAAGACTAGCGGGAAGTCACTAGTGTTTAAGGGTTACACCGTCGTTTACGACGACACCAAAAAAGACGAGGATGATGAGAGTGGCAACGCGCTACTTCCCCAAATGTCAAGCGGAGAGGCGTTGAATTTAAACAAACTCGTAAAAGAGCAAAAGTTTACCAAACCTCCCGTACGATACACCGAGGCAACGCTAATTAAAAATATGGAAGATAAAGGTATAGGTAGGCCATCTACTTATGCAACCATAATGGCAAAACTTACCGACAAAAAGAGGGAATACGTTCAAAAAGAGAAGAAATATCTCGTTCCAACGCCAATAAGTTATAGTTTAATCGACTTTTTAGTAAAAGCCTTTCCCGATATAATGGACGTGTCTTTTACGGCAAAAATGGAAGACTCGCTCGACGATATCGGTTCGGGCGGTAAGGACTGGCATAAACTCATAGCCGACTTCTACGTTAATTTCGAGGAGCGTTTAAGACAATCTAAACTCACCGACGTTATCTGCGAAAAGTGTGGCGCAAAAATGATTATAAACAGCGGAAGATTCGGCAACTACTACGCTTGCTCGAATTATCCGACCTGTCAAAACATCAAGCCGGTGAACGAAAAGGT
>JAFZIB010000051.1 GCA_017554545.1 Clostridia bacterium | reverse complement strand
CCTTTGTCGTCCTCTACGCCTCTACCGTAGAGGTATCCGTCTTTTTCGGTAAGAGTAAAAGGGTCAAAATCCCAACCGTCGCCGGCGGGAACGATATCTAGGTGTCCGATTACGCCAATTTCTTCGCCTTTGCCAACTGAAATTTCGCCTATATAATTTTTATAGTTTTTGGTTTTAAAGCCCATACGGTTTGCAATGTCTAAAAACGTGTTTAAAGCAGACGCGGGGCCTTCTCCAAAAGGTTTGCCTCTCTTTTTTTCGCCTTGAACGCTATTTATTGCAACTAGAGAGGATAAATCAGCGATAAACTCATTATAATTTTTCATTTTTTCACCTAAGAATTTTTCTAATTCCATTATATTAAAAATGGCTATTTTTTGCAACTTTTCTGTTTTCTTTTTTGCAAAAATATGTTAAAATACAATTATGGACGACATTAAGAACGTGCACGTAGGGCATAGAGAGCGAATGATTAATAAATTCGTGTCAAACCCCGACGCTATGGCAGACCACGAATTACTAGAAGTGTTGCTTTTCGCCTGTATTCCCCGTAAAGATACGAACGCTTTGGCGCACAGAGTTTTAAGAACTTTCGGTTCTTTAGAGAAGGTTTTTAATGCTGACGTTAAAGATTTAATGAAGGTGGACGGTATAGGCAAAAAGGCTGCTACCTACATAAAGGTTAACGGGCTTATCGTTAACCGTATTAAAAACGCAAAGAAACAAGAAAATATAAATATGTCCTCTTTTTATAAGATTAAAGACCTCGTCGTAGAGGAATTTATGGGACTAAAAGAAGAACAGTTTATAGTTTATTTATTAGATAAAAGGTTTAAAAGAATAACCACCTTAACGTATAAAAACGACAAGCCGGACAGCGTGTTTATAGAACCTAGCGAACTCGTTAGCGCGTTTGCTATACATAAGCCCTCTCACCTAATACTTGCGCATAATCATCCGAGTGGGAACGTGTCTCCAAGCAAAGCCGACGACTTGAATACGGGTAGAATTTTCGTAATATGCTCGTTACACAACGTAACGCTTTTAGACCACGTAATAGTTTTCGAGCACAAGGCTTACAGTTATTATCAAGAAAGCAGGCTAGATAAAATTAAGAAGACGTCGGATTTCGACGCTATATTTTCAAACAACGTTAAAGGCTATTTAATGGAGGAATAATATGACCAAGGTTAGAACAAGATTTGCGCCCAGTCCTACGGGATATTTGCATATAGGCGGTTTAAGAACTGCACTATACGGCTTTTTATTTGCAAAAAAACACGGGGGCGACTTCGTTTTAAGAATTGAAGATACCGACACTACCAGATACGTAGAGGGCTCGGTAGAAATAATCTACGAAACTATGCACGATTCGGGTATAGTTCACGACGAAGGTCCGGACGTTGGCGGTGACTACGGTCCGTACGTTCAAAGCGAAAGAAAGAGCCTTTATCTCGAATACGCAAAAAAACTCGTTGAGGCAGGCGGTGCGTACTATTGTTTTTGTACCCCCGAACGCGTAGCCTCGCTTAAAGACGAGGAGGGCAACGTTAGATACGACAAGCGTTGTTTAAGTCTTTCTAGAGAGGAAATTAAGGCAAGAATCGACGCGGGTGAACCCTACGTTATCCGTCAAAACGTTCCTCTAGAGGGCGCAGGCACTTATACCGACCTGGTTTACGGCGATATTACCGTAGAATATAAGGATATAGAAGACGGCATTTTAATTAAGAGCGACGGAATGCCCACCTACAACTTTGCAAACGTAGTTGACGACCACCTAATGGGCATCACTCACGTTATTCGTGGCACGGAGTATCTATCCTCTACTCCTAAATATAACCTTATGTACGACGCTTTTGGCTGGGAACGTCCCGTGTATATTCACCTTCCCCCTATTATGAAAGACGCTCAACACAAACTTTCTAAGAGAAACGGTGATGCAAGTTACGCAGATTTCGTAGAAAAGGGCTACGTTAAGGAGGCAATCGTTAATTATATTGCACTTTTAGGCTGGAGTCCAAAGAGCAACCAAGAAAAAATGAGTTTATCCGAACTTATCGAAAACTTCTCACTAGAAGGCATAGGCCGTTCTCCTGCCATCTTTGATGACGTTAAGTGTAGATGGCTTTCGGGCGAATATATTAAGGCTATGAGCGACGAAGACTTCGAAGCAAATGCAACTCCTTTCTTAAAAAACAGCAAGGCGTACGGCAAATACGACAGTAAAAAACTATTGAGTTTAGTTAAGGGCAGAATTCAAATTTATAGCGAGATTCCCGAAAAAATCGACTTCTTAGAGGAGTTTGGCGAATTTGACCTTGCTATGTTCGAAAACCAGAAACAGAAGGCGTCGGTACAACTTGCAAAGGATATTTTGCCAAGAATCTTAGATAAATTAAATTGCGTTACCGAGTGGAACAACTCAAGTTTATTTAACGCATTAGTTGAACTATCCACCGAACTCGAGATTAAAAAACAAGCAGTTTTATGGATAGCGCGTATCGCTATTACCGCTAAAGAGGCAACTGCCGGCGGTGCAACGGAGATTGCCGAACTTTTAGGTAAAGAAGAAACGCTAAAACGCTTGAAATTCTCTATGGATTTACTCTATAAATAATTTTAATTAGAAAAGCAATAAAATCACTTAAAAGTAACGTTAAAAGGCAAAGGAGCAAAGTTAAATTTGCTCCTTTTTATATTGCTTGATTTTGTTTTTCTATCCCGTTTAGATATCCTATTATACCACTAGAAATTCTTTCAGCCATTTTATATACTAAATTTAATCTGGTTGCGTTATAAAGGTTATAGTTTCTAAGCCCTTTAGACGCGACTACACCTATAATACTTAAGTCGCCTATTAATCCTAAATCTTTGTTCACTCCAAGACCGGGCTTAAGCCCCTTATTATAAACTCTAATCAGTCCAACGTCCTCCGCTTTGCCAACGGCAGCGTCAACGGCTATAATAAACCCGTCTTTATGCATAGTCTTTAGATTGTTTTTAGCGTATTCTATTTCCTTTGCCGTAATAGGATACGACAAAGTTCCGTAAACGTAAGAGGAAACTTTATTTTTTCTAAGAGTCGTGCCGACTAACGGCCCTAAACTATCCCCTAACACTAAATCGCTGCCTATGCATATAAATATAGGTTTTTTATTCTTAGGCACTAGGCTAAATAAAGATTGGGCGATTCCCGCCCCACACAAACAGTTAAAGGTATTAAAAGTTAAAACTTGTTCCATAATTTACCCGATAGATTATTTTGGATAGATTATTAACACATTTTAAAAATATATTCATACTTTTATAAAACCGTTGAAAAAAACGGCTTATTATGTTAAAATAAGTTTACGTTAAAATCGTTAAGGAGAGAGTAAAGTTGTGACTAACTTTTCTTTTGCTAGCGCTATTGTAGATATCATAGCGCTAGGAATTTTAATTCTTTTTGCCGTGCTTGGCGCTAAGAACGGTTTTGTTAAAACCTTCCTATCTTCGTTCGGCTCAATAATATCGCTATTGCTTGCAGTCCTGTTGTGTACTTCAGTTGCAAGATACACGGAAAAATCCTTTGAATTCGTTACTAAAACTTCTTTATGGCTAAACGGATTATTGTCAAAGGTCTTTGGCAACGTTTTAATGAACACTACCCTATCTAACGTTACTCCAGAGGCTATGCAGTCGGGTGGAATAGCGGGTTGGCTTATAGTTATAGTCTTATCGCTCAAAAACGATGGCAGTATTCCTACCGACGTAACACTAAGCAATATCATTTGCCCCGTTTTTGCCTATTATCTAGTTTGCATACTCGCAGTAATCGGATTGTTTGTAATTTTTAAGATTATATGTTTTATTGTAGGTAGCGTCGTTAAATCAATGCACTCAATTAGATTGGTTTCTGCTATAGACGTAAATTTAGGCTGGGCGCTTGGACTTGTTAGAGCAATAGTCTTTATACAATTTGCTATAATTGTTTGCTCTATTATACCGCTAGGATTCTTTCAAGATATAATTATAGGCGTAGAAAACTCAATTTTAACTAGTTTTATTAATAAAATCAACTTATTTAGCGTAATAGTTAAGATTTTTGCCAACATAAACCTAGTAGAAATAGTAAAATCGGTAATATTAGAATAATATTTTTAATGGATATTAAAAAAAGCAGTATTTTTACTGCTTTTTTCTTATACAAAAATTAATTTCTCTAAATTTTTATTTCAAAACAGTATTTCTCTTCATAAAAGTCCGTTTTCATATCAATTTTTGTCTAATTCGCATTAAATACCACTTTTATATGAGTTTTTACATGTTTTTTTTATTAAAAATCACGAAATTTTATCCCTAATTTTTGCTAAATTTATTCCAAAATTGTTTCACGTGGAACTCACCCTAAAATTTGCTTATGTTTCACGTGAAACATTTGCTTAAATAA
The DNA here is from genome assembly GCA_017554545.1 of Clostridia bacterium. Taxonomy (GTDB): domain Bacteria; phylum Bacillota; class Clostridia; order Christensenellales; family Borkfalkiaceae; genus UBA1259. Next base: position 6,084 of record JAFZIB010000051.1, on the reverse strand, counting down.
TACTCCGTGTTACACGTGAAATGTTGTTCTTTATTATTATGATTTTAATCAAAACAACCCCTCCGTGAGGCAGAATGACTATAAAAATTGCCGACAAAAAAATTTGTCCATTCTCGCTCATGGCGTTAAAATGACAATTTTTAAAAGGGCTACAACATGGTGTTTGCGTGGGTTTTTGTTGTTAAATCTAAATGTTTTTGTTTTTTCATCTTAAAATTTTAGCAGGTGATATGATGACGGTTGGAGTGGAAACCGTTTAGGGTATAGGAGTTTTCCTTTGGTTGCCTGTTATAATTTATAATTTTTTTCGATTAAGGAGAATTTTAAGTGCGTTTATATAAAAACGCATGCATTTTTACTTTCTTTTTATAGATAAATTATCATTAGCGCATATTTTTATAAAAGCGCATTTAAGTTTGGCGCTTAAAATTTAACTTTAGCGCTATAAATTAGTGTTTGGCGCTTTAATTTTTATTAAAAATTCTATTGTTTTTTTTAAACTAATATAGTATAATATTTTATAGAAGTGATAATATAATATCGTTAGAGTATTTTTAACGATTTTAAAGTTTTAAAACTAAATTTTCAAGGTTAATTTAACTTTAGTTTTATATAATACTTTTACTTAAACTACAAGGAGACGTATTTAAATTGGCTAACAAGAAGAAAAAAACAAAAACAATATGGATTGTTATATCGTTAATTTTGGTTGGACTTATAGCATTTTCGTTGGTAAAATGTGCAACCGGTCCTCAAGACGTTCCGACTGCAGAATTTAACGTTTTCGTCGAGCTTGACCCCACGACTGCAATTGCTGGTCAAACAATGCTTAAACCAAATTCTAACGGCGAGATTAATAAAGAATTGTTTGACTCGTCAAATAGATTAACTAATATCAAAAAGGCGCTAAGTAGGCGTGGTATTAAAGCCAACAATTTTGATGGTATTAGGTTCGGCGAGGTAATAATCGACAATTACGTAGTAAACTTTACTTTAGAATTTTTAAATGCAAAAGGTGAAGCGTCTTACACGGCGTCGTTTACCACGGCTTATTCTAGAAGCGCTTTTTCTACTGAGCAAATAGAAACGGCATTTTCGTACGCAGGATTTTCTAATTACGATTATACCGACCCCAACGCCGGTTCGATTTGGTCGTCGCTTATGCCAATATTAGGCACGGTGGTAATTGCCGTAGTGTTCTTTATTATACTAATGCAATCGCAAGGCGGAACGAAAGGCGCAATGAACTTTGCAAAGACCAACGCTAGAGTTACCAAAGACTTAAAGGTAAGATTTTCTGACGTTGCGGGCGCAGAAGAAGAAAAGGCGGAACTAGCCGAAGTAGTAGATTTCTTAAAAAATCCCAAAAAGTTCTCTGAATTAGGTGCGAGAATTCCTAAGGGCGTTTTATTAGTAGGCCCTCCCGGAACGGGTAAAACTTTATTCGCCAAAGCGGTAGCTGGCGAGGCAGGCGTTCCGTTCTTCTCTATAAGCGGTTCGGACTTCGTAGAAATGTTCGTAGGCGTGGGTGCGTCGAGAGTTAGAGATTTATTCGACGCGGCTAAAAAGAGCATGCCTTGTATCGTGTTTATAGACGAAATCGACGCGGTAGGCAGACAACGTGGCACGGGTATGGGTGGCGGACACGACGAAAGAGAGCAAACGCTTAACCAACTGCTCGTTCAAATGGACGGTTTTGCAACCAACGACGGTATAATCGTTATGGCGGCAACCAACCGCGCGGATATATTAGACCCTGCACTACTTAGACCGGGCAGATTTGACAGACAAATTTACGTTAACGTACCCGACGTTAGAGGTAGAGAGGCAATCTTAAAAGTTCACTCAAGAAATAAACCTTTAGCGTCTGACGTAAACTTTAAGGTGGTTGCCCGTATGACTAGTGGTTTTTCGGGCGCAGACCTAGAAAACCTATTAAACGAAGCGGCTATTTTAGCGGCTAGAGAGAATAGAAAATTCATAACGAACAAAGACCTTTACGAAGGTATTAACAAGGTAATTTTAGGACCTCAAAAGAAGAGCAGATTAGTGACCGAAACCGACAAGCGCATAACCGCTTATCACGAAGCAGGCCACGCAATTTTAGCAAAACTTCTTCCTAACTGCGACCCCGTTCACGAAGTATCCATTATTCCTCGTGGTCAAGCGGCAGGTTACACTATGACTAGACCGGACAACGACGACAACCACTTAACCAAGGCAAAACTTTTAGACGATATCGTTATGACTTTAGGTGGAAGAGTTGCAGAAGAATTAATCATTAAAGATATATCCGCAGGCGCGTCGGGCGATATCCAAATGGTAAGCAAGCGCGCAAGACTCATGGTTACCGAGTGGGGTATGAGCGATAAGGTTGGTCCAATATCTTACGGCGCAGACAAGGAAATCTTTATAGGTAGAGATATGGCGTCGCACGTAACTTATAGTGAACAAACGGCAGCCATTATCGACGAGGAAGTTCGTTTAATCGTTGACGAAGGATTGCAAAAAGCAAGAAAACTTCTAAAGGCAAACAAAAAACTTTTAGAGGTAATGGCAAGACTTTTAGTTGAAAGAGAAACCATCTTTACCGAAGAAGTCGAAATGATTATGGAAGGCAAATCGGTAGAAGAAATTATGGCGTTTATGGACGAAAACGAGCGTACTCTAATGGAAAATCCCTTTGGTAGAGGCAAAAACAAAAAGGCAAAACCCGAAATAGTTAAGCCAAACAACGAGCAGGGCGACAATCAAGCGATTTCTCAACCCGAAGAAAAAAAACCCGCAGAAGAAAAAGCAGAGGAAAAACCTTCTGAACCAACCGAAGAAAAAACCTCTGAACCGTTAGAGAACAAAGAGGAAAAAACCGAAAATACCGATAATACGAAATAAAAAGAATAACTTACTTTAAGAAGGACTAAAGGAGAAAGATTATGGGAAAAATTGTTGCATTTTCTAACCAAAAAGGCGGTGTAGGCAAAACGACCACTTGCGTTAACATGTCGGCTTATCTTGCGACCAAGGGCTACAAAGTTTTGGTTGTTGACCTTGACCCCCAAGGAAACGCGACCACGGGCTTAGGCTTTAGCAAGAGCGAGGTTAAAAATTCTATTTATAACGTAATGATAGACGATATGCCCGTAGAAGACGCAGTAGTTAAAACCGAAATAGACAATATGGATATATTGCCTTCTAATATCGACCTTGCTGGTGCCGAAGTTGAACTCGTTTACGTTAAAGACCGCGAGAGAGTGTTAAAGAAAATTCTAGACAAGACCAGAGATAGTTACGACTTTATTACGATAGACTGCCCACCGTCGCTAGGGCTTCTCACTATCAACGCGTTATCGGCTGCAGATACGGTTATAATTCCTATTCAAAGCGAGTATTACGCACTCGAAGGTTTAAGCCAACTTATGAACAGTATCAAGTTGGTAGTAAAGCATCTTAACCCAACCCTTAAAATCGAGGGCGTAGTTCTAACTATGAGCGATAATAGAGCAATAATTTCTAGACAAATCTCGTCAGAAATAAGAAAATTCTTTGGCAAACGCGTTTACGACACGGCTATTCCCAGAAATATCCGTCTTGCCGAAGCGCCCAGTCATGGCAAAGCAATCGTTCAACACGATACCAAGTGTTCGGGCGCAAAGGCGTATTTGTCGTTAACCGAAGAATTCTTGTCTAAACAGCCCGAAAACAAATCGGCAAAAAATTAATAACGGAGAACTAAAGAAATGAAAACCAACAGAGGATTAGGTAAAGGATTATCCGCACTTTTTTCTGAAACCGAAGAAGATTACGGCAAAAGTTTAATTTTTGACGAAGAACCCGTTAAAAAAGGCGAAGGAGTGACTGAAATAGAAGTTAGTTCTATATTTGCTAACCCCAACCAGCCCAGAAAGGTATTCGACGAAACCGCCTTAAAAGAACTTGCCGACTCAATCTCTAAACACGGCGTAATTATGCCTATTATCGTCAACAAGAGTGGCGATAGATATATGATAATCGCCGGTGAAAGACGTTTTAGAGCGAGTAAACTTGCGGGACTAAATAAAGTTCCCGTAATAATTAAAAATTACGACGAAAGACAAATTAAAGAAATATCCTTAATCGAAAACTTGCAAAGAGAGGACTTAAATCCTATAGAGGCTGCAACCGCAATGCGTTCACTTATGAACGACTACGGTATGACGCAAGAGGATTTGGCAGACAGAATCGGCAAGTCCCGTCCTGCAATCGCAAACACGTTAAGACTATTAACGCTCGCACCCGAAGTAATAAAAATGGTTGCTAACGGCGCGCTTTCTGCAGGCCACGCGAGGGCGCTTATCTCCGTACCCAACTACGACCAACTAAAATTTGCAGAGATGGCAGTTAAAGAGGGTTTATCTGTTAGAGACGTAGAAAAGAGCGTAAAAGAATACTTTGCACCTCCGGAAGAAAAGCAAAAAAAGAAGGTTAAAGCAGAACTTTCCGCCGAACTTAAAGAATTGATAGGCGATATGCAAAGGGTTTTAGGCACTAAGGTTAACGCAATCGGAAACGACAATAAGGGCAGAATTTATATCGACTACTACACTCGCGACGACTTAGACCGTTTGGCTGAAATCATAGAGTTTTTAGGCAAAAATAAAATTCAATAAACAAGAGAAACGCTAATAATATGAGTATTTGGATTTGGCTTATTGTAGTCGGTTTAGCAATAGTTATGGAACTATTCACCACCGAACTTTTTGGGGTATGGATTGCTCTTGGCGGACTGGTCGCACTAATTTTAACGGCGTTTTCACTCGAATGGTATATACCCGTGAGCGCGTTTTTAATAGTGTCGGTAGTTTTGATTTTAACGGCAAGAAAAATTACCTTAAAACTTATAAACAAAACCCCGTCTAAATCGGACGGAGAGGATACGAAAGAGTAGTAAAAGTGGAAAAATTAATAAAAAACAGTATAAGCCCGTTGTTCGACGGGCTTATCAATATGATTTGCATAAAAACGCAAAGGTTAACTGTAACGCCGATAGTAAAAGATGACGAAAAAGCCTACTACGACCTTTATACCGACGAAAAATTAAACGAGTTTTGGGGCTACGACTATAAAAAAGATTTGCCTATCGACCCTACGCCAACCGATTTTTACGAGTTTATGATTTCTCTTAAAGAAAAGGGTGAGGAAATCTCTTTTGCAGTAAGGCTAAACGGCGTAATGATAGGCGAACTAGTGGCGTATAATTTTAGCAATATGCCCTCTTGCGAAGTGGGATACAGGTTTTTTAAAAAATACCACGGCAAAGGCTACGCTATAGAAAGCGCTAGCGCGTTAATAGATTATATAGTTAACAACCTCGGCGCAAAGGCCGTTTTTACCCGCTGTTTTAAGCAAAATACACCCTCCTATAACCTAGCAAAAAAACTAGGTTATACTCTATATAGCGAAGATAAAACACACTATTACTTTATAAAAGTTATAAACTAAAAAAAGCAAGCGTTCGGCTTGCTTTTTTGGTTGTTTATTAATAAATAAATTATTTAATTTTAATAACTTCTTGTCCGCCCATAAACGGTCTTAAAACTTCGGGAATAGTAATAGAGCCGTCTGCGTTTTGATATTGTTCAATTAAAGCGGGGAACACACGGCTAGTTGCTAAACCAGAGCCGTTTAAGGTGTGTAGGTATGCGGGTTTGCCCGTTTTAGAATCTCTGTATTTAGTGTTGTTTCTCCTTGCTTGATAATCGTTTGCGTTAGAAACCGAAGAAACTTCTTTATAAATGCCCATAGAGGGAATCCAAACTTCGATATCGTAGGTTCTTGCCATAGACGCAGAGCAGTCGCCAGCAGCAAGTTTGCTAACTCTAAAGTGTAAACCTAACTTTTCTATTAGGCTTGCAGCCTTGTTAACTAATTCTTCAAACGCCTCTGCGCTATGCTCGGGGTGAGCGTATTGAACCATTTCGATTTTGTTAAATTGATGCCCACGAATCATACCGCGTTCCTCGGCTCTATAAGAACCAGCCTCTTTTCTATAGCAGGGGGTATAAGCGAAGAATTTTAAGGGGAGTTTGCTTTCGTCTAAAATTTCAT
>JAFZIB010000008.1 GCA_017554545.1 Clostridia bacterium | reverse complement strand
CGTAAAGGTTGACTAAAGCCGTTTCCGCCGTGGGTAGCATAAAGCGGTTTTTCTTTCTGTCCTCGTCAACGTCTAGCCAGTAAACCTCGTCTGAGAATTTGGGGAATTGACCTGCGCCGAAACCACAGTTATATGCAAGTTGGTGTGGAGGAAGGATAAATTCGTAGCCGTCTTTTAAGTGCTCGCTAATAAAAAAGTTAAGTAGCGCCCACTCTAGCCTTGCGCCTTCGCCACGATACAACCAGTAACCGTTACCAGAAAGTTTAACGCCTCTTTCGTAATCGATAATGCCAAGCTTGGTGCAAAGGTCAACGTGGTTTTGCATGGGGAAGTCGAATTCGGGTTTTTTGCCAACTTCTCTAATAACCTTATTGTTTTCCTTTTCGCCGGGGAGCAAATCTTCGTCGGGAACGTTGGGGATAACTGCCAAGAGTTCAAAAACCTTAGTTTTTAGTTCTTCGGCAACCTTGTCGCACTCGGCAATTTTGTCGCCTAACGCACGCATCTCGGCAAAAATTTCGTCAACCGGTTGACCTGCTTTTTTAAGAGCGGGTATCTGTGCGGAAACTTTATTTTTTTGCGCTTTATAAACTTCAACCTCGCTAATAGCCTTTTTACGCTTTTCGTCCAGCTCTAAAATGGTGTCGAAATCGGCCTTATAGCCCTTGCGAGATAATAATTCGGCAATCTTCTCTTTGTTTTCTTGAATTTTTTTAATATCTAACATAGTAATACCTACCAAGATGAATTCTCCTTTATATTAAAGCACAAAAGCAACTTAAAATCAATAAAAAAGTGTATAAATTTTGGTTTTTTTCACCGTTTAAGCCGTCTTTGATAAAATTTAACAAAAAAATTCTCTAAAGCGTGTTATTTTCTTGCAAAAACCGATTGATAAGTGGTAAAATATACTAAAGTATATTAAAAACTAACTCAAGGGGGAGTTAAAAATGAAAGACAGATTACTTTTACTAAAGGAATTTATCGATAAAAACGGAAAAATTTCTCTAAAGGAATTAGCAGGTGCTTTCCCAGAAGTTTCTTCTATGACGCTCCGTAGAGACCTAGCGAGGTTAGAAGAAAACAACGACGTTATTAGAATACCGGGCGGTGCCGTTTCGGTAGATAGTTTTTTGCGTGAAAAAGAGGCGCAATTTTCTAAGCGTATTAATTATATGACTGAAGAAAAGGTAGAGATTGCCGAAAAGGCGTCTAAACTCGTTGAGCCCAACAGTTGCGTGTTTATAGACGGCGGTTCAACCACTACCTATTTTGCACGCGCGCTCCCAGACGACAACTATTACGTCCTAACCAACGCCGTAACTATCGCTGAAACCATTTTAACCAAGGAAAAACCCACCGTTACCTTGCTTGGTGGCGACCTTAAAAAGCACACCTTTTTAACCGTTGGCAAAACTTGCGTAGATTTTATAGATGGCATAAATATTCAAACGGCGGTAATGACGAGTACGGGTTTCGTAAAAGATACGGGCGCGTTCACTTGCGGTAGTCAGTCGGAGGCTGAAATAAAGCAAAAGGTTATAGAAAAGGCAGACCTCGTTATAATGCTACTCGACAGTTCTAAAATCAACAAAAAGACGCCCTATACTTTCGCCACTACTTTAGACGTAGATTATATAGTGGTAGATAAGGAATTTCCTGCCGATTTAAGAGAAAGTATGACCAGTATGGGCATGAAAGTATTCTAAGCGCTTGCCAAGGCGTAGCATAAATGATAAAATAAAGTAAGCCTTTAGGCTTAAGGTGAAAATATGTTCAAAAAATTACGAGCGGATATAAACGCGGCAAAGCAAAACGACCCCGCGGCGAGAAGTAGGTTCGAAATCTTGCTAACCTATTCGGGCGTGCACGCTCTTGCTTGGCACAGAGTAGCGTTTTTTCTGCATAAAATAAAACTTAGATTGTTTGCTAGAATTATTAGCCAAATGGCAAGGGGTTTGACGGGAATAGAAATCCACCCCGCCGCAAAAATCGCGGGTGGAGTATTTATCGACCACGGCGCAGGCGTAGTCGTTGGTGAAACTGCCGAAATAGAGGAGGGCGTAGTTATTTATCAAGGCGCAACCCTCGGCGGTACGGGTAAACAGACGGGCAAGCGTCACCCCACCGTCAAAAAGGGCGCGGTAATAAGCGCAGGTGCAAAAATTCTTGGCGGATTTACCGTTGGCGAATACGCTAAAATCGGTGCTGGCGCAGTAGTTCTAAAAGAAGTTCCGCCGTACGCAACCGTGGTGGGCGTTCCGGGCATAGTCGTTAGAATAAACGGCGAAAAACTACCCGACTTAGAGCAAGAAAAACGCGACCCCGTTATCGAAGAAATTTGTCATTTAAGAGAAAAGATATTCACTTTAGAGGAGCAACTAATTAAAGTTTGCGCTAAAGCCGAAATAGAATACGAGCAAAAAACTTCGCGCGCGTGCACTTTTGAGGAGTGCGTTAGCGAGATTAAAGAGCAAACCAAATAAAAAGTCGTGCAATAAGGCGCGAGTTCATATTTAAGGAGAGAATATGAAAATTTACAACACCCTTACGGGCAAAAAACAAGAATTTATACCACTCGAAGAAGGCAAAGTTAAAATGTACGCTTGCGGAATAACCGTTTCCGGCGAGGCGCATATCGGCCACGCGTATCAAGCGCTCATTTACGACGTTATAAGAAAATATTTAGTTAAGAGCGGATATAATGTTACCTACGCTCGCAACTATACCGACGTTGACGATAAAATCATAGCAAAATCCAACCAAACGGGCATACCTGCCGACGAATACGCTTTAATGATGATAAAAAATATCGACGAGCAAATGGCAAGGCTAAAAGTTGGCGAGCCTGACGTTTGGATTAAGGCAACTCAATGTATCGAAGACATAATAGGTTTCGTTTCAAAATTAATCGAATTAGGTCACGCGTATCCCACCGAAAAGGGCGACGTGTATTTTGCCGTTGACAGTTTCCCCTCGTACGGCAGACTATCTCACAGAAACCTAGAGGACGCAATGAACGGCGTTAGAGTAGATAACGACGAGGCTAAACGCAATCCGTTAGACTTTGCGCTTTGGAAATCTGCAAAAGAAGGCGAGCCAAGTTGGAGTTCACCTTGGGGCGAGGGCAGACCGGGTTGGCATATCGAATGTTCGGCTATGAACAAAAAAGCGTTTGGCGACAGAATCGATATCCACGGCGGTGGCAGGGATTTAATCTTCCCCCACCACGAGAACGAGATTGCTCAAACGGAGGCGCTAACCGGCAAGCCTTTCGTAAATTATTGGATTCACAACGGCTTAATCAAGGTTAACGGACAAAAAATGAGCAAATCGCTCGGCAACAGCCTAGTATTAAAGGATTTAATGGATAAATATTCTGCCGAAACGGTTAAATTTGCTCTGCTTCAAACCAACTACAGAGGCGATATCAACGTAACCGACAATCTTTTCCCCGACGCCGAAAAACATCTTTGCGATTTTTACAAAGTATTTAAGAGCGCAACCGATTTAGGCTTTGAAATTAAAGGGGAAAACGCTAGTATAGACGCCGAGTTTAACAACGCTATGGACGACGATTTTAACACGGCGCTTGCAATTGGCAACCTATACGGATACTTTAAGAGCATTAAGGCAAAAATCGCGTCTAAAGACGCTAGTTGCGGTGCAGACCTAAACCAAATTAAAAACACCTATTCGCTACTCGGCTTATTCGAAGAAAATCCAGAAGAATTTTTATCTAAATACGACCGTAGTGAAAAACAAGAGGGAGCGCCCAAAGAAGTTATAGATATTGCCAACCAAAGATTAGAGGCAAGAAAGAATAAAGACTGGGCAACTTCCGACACGTTGCGTGATAAAATTTCGGCTTTAGGCTACGAAATTAAAGACGCAAAAGACGGCTATACTTTAATTAAAAAAGCGTAAAAAAGGGTAAAATTATGATTACTTCTAAAGAATTAAGAGAAAAATGGATTAAATTTTACGAGAGCAAAGGTCACGTTAATATTGGCGCGGTATCCTTAATCGGCGACGGTACTACCGGCGTTATGTTTAACGTTGCAGGCATGCAACCTTTAATGCCCTATCTGCTTGGCAAAAAACACCCTCAAGGAACTAAACTATGCAACGTGCAAGGTTGCGTTAGAACGGTCGATATCGATTCGGTTGGCGACGCAACGCACTTTACCTTCTTTGAAATGATGGGCAACTGGTCGCTTGGCGACTACTTTAAAAAGGAAAAAACCGCTTGGTCGTTCGAACTTTTAACCAAGGTTTTCGGCTTTGATAAAGATAAGATTTGCGCAACCGTTTTCGAAGGCAACGACGCAGTTCCTAGAGACGACGAAACGGCTAATCTATTAATGGAATTAGGCGTTAAAAAAGAAAACATTTTCTTTTTAGACAAGTCTAACAACTGGTGGGAGTTAGAAGGCACGGTAGGTACGCCCTGCGGTCCCGATAACGAGTGGTTCTATCCAAGAGAAGGCGGCGCAGACTCAAGCGACTTTTTAACCTCTAACAGATACGTTGAAATAGGTAACGACGTATATATGCAATACGAAAAGTTAGAGGGTGGAAAATATAAGGGATTATCTAGCAAAAACGTAGATACTGGTTTTGGCTTAGACAGATTGCTGTTATTCTTAAACGGTTTAGACGACGGATACAAAACCGACCTGTTTATAGACGCCGTTGCATACTTAGAAAAGGTTTCGGGTAAAAATTATGACACCGATGACCAAGCAAAAAAGGCTATAAGAATTATTGCCGACCATACTAGAACTTCGGTTATGCTTATAGGCGACAAGAACGGTATCGTTCCGTCTAATACGGGCGCAGGTTATATTTTGCGCAGACTTTTAAGACGCGCGATTAGATACTGCCGTAATCTAGAAATCGACTCGACCGAAATACTAAACGTGGCTAAAATCTTTATCGAAAAGGTTTACGACACGGCTTATCCCTTACTAGTTGAAAAAGAAGATTATATTTTAGACGAAATAGTTAAAGAAATTAAAAAGTTCGAGGCAACTCTTGCTCAAGGCATTAAGGAGTTCGATAAACTCTTAACCGGCATACAAAGAAAGAACGCCTTTATGAAGGAAAAAGACCCCAACTACGTGGCAGAAACGAGTTTAACCGGCAAGCAAGCGTTTAGATTGTACGACACTTTTGGTTTCCCCTTAGAGTTAACTATTGAACTTTGCGCTGAGCGTGGCTTAACCGTTGACGAGGTAGGCTTTAACGAGGCGTTTAAGGCGCACCAAGAGTTGTCTAAAGCGCAAGCGGCTGCGGCTAAGGGTGGCTTAACCGAGCAAACGGACACCACTATTAAATATCATACTGCAACTCACGTTATGCTCGCAGGCTTAAGAAAAATGTTCGGCACGGGGACCGAGCAAAAAGGTTCTAACATTACCGAGGAGCGTTTACGTTTCGACTTTAACTGCGACCATAAAATGACGCCCGAAGAACTAGCCCAACTCGAAAAATTCGTTAACGACGTTATCGAGCAAAAAATCGACGTCGTTAGAGAAGAAATGCCCTATAAAACGGCGCTAGAAAAGGGCGCTTACGGTGTGTTCAACGCAGAAAGCGACGCCCAAATCGTTAGCGTATATTCAATCGACGGCGTAGATATACAAATCTGTGGTGGTCCTCACGTTAAAAATACGGGCGAATTAGGAAAATTCGTTATTAAAAAAGAAGAAAGTTCATCTAGTGGCGTTAGAAGAATTAAAGCGATACTTAAATAAAAAAACTAACGAATTTAGTTTGACAAAATTAAAATATTGTATTATTATAGTAAAGCAATTTGCGATAATCAAGTAAACAACTAAATAAAAATAGTTAATAACGAAATGTTATTAACTTTTAAGCACCATTAGCTCAATTGGATAGAGCGTTGCGCTACGGACGCAAAGGTTAGGGGTTCGAGTCCCTTATGGTGTGCCAAATATACCCAAGTAGGTTTTGCTACTTGGGTATATTTTGATATGTTGAAAAGGGGCTCGAACGGG
>JAFZIB010000050.1 GCA_017554545.1 Clostridia bacterium | reverse complement strand
ACCTAAATTTTCGGTCAAAATAGGTCCGTGCAAGGGGCAAATAGTTTTAATATCTAAGGTTTGCGCCTTTTTGAGTAAGCCTTGAACTTGCGCTCCGTATTTCCCCACGATACCAAAATAATATCTTCTAGCCTCGCACGCCCAGTCCTCGTCTGCGTCTAACGCTCCGAATTTACCAAACGCGTCGGCAGAGAATAATACCTTTTCGGTTTTGTCGTAGGTTAGCATAACTTCGGGCCAATGCACCATAGGTGCAAAAACAAAAGTCAACTCGTGCTTGCCAAGCGATAAAGTCTCGCCCTCTTTGACTAAAACTACTTTGTCCGTGTAGTCCTTGCCAAAAAACGCGTTAAGCATTACAAGCGTTTTAGCGTTGCAAACGATTTTAGCCTCGGGATAAATAGCCGAGAAATTGTCAACGTTAGCCGAGTGGTCGGGCTCCATATGTTGAACGATTAAATAATCGGGCTTTCTACCGTCTAGCGCGTTAGCCAAGTTGTCTAGCCACTCGTGGGTAAAATTAGCGTCAACCGTATCTAGCACGGCAACCTTTTGGTCTAAAATAACGTAAGAATTATAAGCCATACCGTTAGGAACTTGGTATTGCCCTTCGAATAAATCAATCTGTCTATCGTTAACTCCAACGTATTTAATATCCTTTGAAATCTGCATATTCGCCTCTAATATAATTTATATATCTATATTTTAACACAATTACTTGCTTTTGTCTTAAATTTTTAATTTTTTTTATTTATATTATATATAATGTTTTAAAAATTCGAAAAAAAATGCCAAAAACAAAAAAATTCAAAAAAAGTGTTCAAAAACGCTTTACAACTTTAGCGTAATAAAGTATAATATAGTTACTTTAACAAACTAAAGTATTAAAGTGTAAAAATAAAAATCAATTTTAGGAGAATTATTATGAAAAAGATTCTTAAAACTTTAGTGGCAAGTATTCTTGCAGTAGCAACTCTATTTTGTTTCACGGCTTGTGGCGGTGACAACGACGTAGTTGAAGACAAAAAGGCAATTCAAGCCGCAGGCAAAATTGTAATTGGTATAACCGATTACGCACCTATGGATTATAAAGAACCTGGTTCTGACGAATGGACTGGTTTTGATGCAGAACTCGCAAAGATGTTTGCTGATTCTCTCGGCGTAACTTGCGAATTCTATGAAATCGTTGACTGGAACAACAAAGTAGCAGAAATTAACTCTGGCGCAATCGACTTAATTTGGAACGGCATGACCGCATCTGACAAACTTGGTCAAGAAATTGATTTTTCTGTATCTTATGCAAAGAACGCACAAGTTGCTGTAGTTAAAAACGGTTCAAGCATCACTACTAAAGAGCAAATTAAAGTCGCACAAGTAGCAGTTGAAAATGGTTCTGCAGGCGCAACCGTTGCAACCGAAGAAGGCATGACCAACGTAAACAAACCCGGCAACCAAAGACAAGCGTTATTAGAAGTCTTAGCAGGCACTTCTGACGTAGCAATTATCGACATCACTATGGCTCAAAGTGTAGTAGGCAAAGGCGAATTTAGTGATTTAAAAATTGTATCTGGCGTTTCTTACGGCGACGAAATCTTTGCAGTTGGCTTAAGAAAAGGTAGCGACTTAGCATCTGACTTAAACGCTTTCTTAAAAGCAAAATATGCTGACGGCACTATGATTGAATTAGCACTAAACTACGGCGTAGGCTTAAACACCGAAGCGTTAAGCAAATAATAAGGTAATATAAAATGGCAGTCTTTTTAGAAGTATCATCTCTGCTTTTGAAAGGATTCTCGCTATCTTGTATCTTATTCGTACTAACGTTAATAATTGCGATTCCATTGGGGCTGCTTATCTCATTTTGTACAATGAGTAAGTTTGCTCCTTTGCGCATTTTATTTCAAGTTATCGTTTGGATACTAAGGGGAACTCCTTTAATGCTCCAACTTTTCGTAATCTTCTACGGGCCAGGACTATTAGGCTTATTTAAGTGGCCGATAATGAGTACCGGCTGGACGTGGTTCAACCAAACGTTCTCGACTAGGTTTATAGCCGCCCTCGTTGCGTTTGCTATAAACTACGCTGCTTATTTTTCAGAAATTTTCCGTGGTGGAATACAAAGTGTTTCAAAAGGACAAAGCGAAGCAGGTCAAGTATTAGGAATGACCAAAAAACAAATCTTTTTCAAAATTATTTTGCTCCAGGTAGTAAAGAACATTTTACCACCTATGAGCAACGAAATTATCACACTTATAAAAGATACGTCACTCGCAAACACCATAGGCGTTTACGAATTGATTTTCCAATCTAAAACCTTTATGGCAGAAGGCCTAATTTGGCCCTTCTTCTACGCAGGAGCATTCTATTTAATCTTCGTAGGCGTGCTAACCATTGTGTTAGGCAAACTCGAAAAGAAAATGAACTATTTTAGGACGTAATTATGGCATTTTTAGAAGTAAAAAACATAGTGAAGAACTTTGGTAATACCAAAGTCTTAAAAGGTGTTGATTTTACACTTGAACAAGGCGAGGTTTTATCTATTATAGGTTCGTCTGGCAATGGCAAAACAACCTTTTTAAGATGCTTAAACGGGCTAGAAACTGCAGATAGCGGTACGATAACCGTAGATGGAAATATAGTTTTTCCATCATCTAAATCTATTGAAAACCTTGATTCGCCATTAACTTTTGGTATGGTTTTTCAAAACTTTAACCTTTTCCCTCAATACTCGGCGCTAGAAAACATAACGTTAGCAATGAACGCAAGAGATTACAGAATACTTAAGGCAAAAAAGGTTAAATTTTTTGAATTCCGAAGACAATATAACCAAATTAAACTTCATAATAAGCAAATAGCAAAAGAACTTTTAATAAGAGTAGGGCTAGAGGATAAGATGAACAACTACCCTTGCGAACTCTCTGGTGGTCAATGTCAAAGGGTGGCAATAGCGCGTGCGCTTGCGTTAAAGCCCAAAATTTTGTGTTTTGACGAACCAACCTCTGCTCTAGACCCCGAACTTACCGGCGAAGTACTAAAGGTTATCCGCTCCTTAAAAGACGACGGAAGAACTATGATTATCGTTACGCACGAAATGGGTTTTGCTAAAAACGTTTCGGATAGAGTGGTGTTTATGGCAGACGGCGTGGTTGAAGAAATAGGTAAACCCAAACAACTATTTAACAATCCCAAATCAGAAAAACTTAAAGCCTTTTTATCTAATCTTAACGAAAAGGAGAATATTTAATGAGTAACGATAACCAAAAAGATTTAGACTTTTTATTTGAGACGCTCGCTAATATTACCGACAAACAAGACCTTAAACTTTTATTCGACGACCTTTGCACTTATAAGGAAATAGACTCTATGGCGCAGCGTTTACGCTCGGCACAACTTCTTGCTGACGGCTCGACCTACGAGCAAATTATAAAACAAACGGAAATCTCCAGCGCAACTCTATCTAGAGTAAATAAAAGTCTAAAATACGGCAAAGGCTATAAGAAACTATTTAATCAGAAAAAGTAAACATAATAAAAACCCAAGCAAATTGCTTGGGTTTATTGTTTTTAAATTTGTTAACTTGATATTGACACGCTACAGTTTAGTGCGCCAACTACCTCGATATAATAATTTGCGTTTCTACTCGTTTTAAACGTGAGTGTTTGCGTTCCTTGTTCCCCTGCCGAAACGCTAACTAATTTATTGTTAGAATTATAAACTTTAACGGTTGCAGTAGAAGAATTTTGCACGGTAACTTTAACGTTAGTAGCCGAAGACGCCTTAAACGTGTAATAAACCGGTACGTCCTCGCTAGATGCGTGAACTTGCAACGTTTGACCAACGGCAGAATAAATAGCGTTAGAGGTTGACGTGCCAAGTTCTCCGGCTTGCCAGTTAGCAAAATCAAAACAAGGTTCCCACGCTAAACCGGTAAGCGGGTTAGAATAATATTTGCTTGCAGCATAACCTATCTCGGTTGACGCAGCCTCCCAAACGCCCGTATTTGCATTTTTAATTAGCGTAGTTTTAAATATAGGATAAATGTTAGTTCCGATAGGAACTTTTGGGCTGAGCGAACCACCTAGTTCAACACTAGTGGTATATAGATAGCACACATCTTGAACTTCGTTCTTTTTAGGGAAGTCTAAAACGAAAGATAATTTGTTAGTTGCCTCGTTAACTTCAAAATAGTTGGAAATATTGTTCGCTTGCCATAAGTCCATACTACCTAAATAACTAGAATCACGATAAGTAATATCTTGTCTATCGCCTATTCTTTCGTTAATATAAGAATTTTCGCCACAGTTAAGTCCTAATTGAACTTCTTCACCGCCAGAAACGTATTTACCGTTTAATATAGCCTCGATTAACGCTACGTGGTTTTGACCGTGTTCGGTATCGTTTGGCAAAGTGTCCGAGCCTTCCCACGGAATAACTGCGGTTAAAACCTCTAGTCTAATCGCTTGAGGAGAAGAACCGTAATACACCCAACGTCCAAAAACGTTTAAGTTAGAAAAAGACATAACCAAAGTGATTAAAAACAACACGATTAAAGAGATATAACTAACTTTTTTAGTCATTTTCTTTTACCTCTTTGGCTTTTTTAGTCTTTTTTTTCTTTTTCTTTTTAGAATAAACGTCGAGAGCGTTTGAGGGAAGTTTACTCTTTTCGATTAAAACCTTAACTCTTGCAATTTCCTTTTTAGCGAACTTACCATCTACTATAGGCATTGCAATAAATGCAACCACAACGAGCATTATACACATAATACCTGCAGGAGATTGCATAAAAAATATAAAACTGCCTACGTTTTCAACCTTTTCGCCACGATATATACTCTTCATTTGGCTATATCTAACGGGATAAACGTCGGCAACGGCGTTAGCATCACCTTGCAAGAGGAAATATCTCTCGTTAGGGTGTTGGCTGTTCGGCTCTTCAATATTAACTATTCTATGAACTAAAAGAGTGCCGTTAATGTGTTCATAAACAACTATATCGTATAGTTTTAACTCGTTCTCCGGTGGGAGTTCGTGCAAAACTATAAGGTCGAACATTTGAATTTGGTCGGTAATGTTATTTAAGAATAAATAGTTATTTCTTTCGTATCTAGCACTCATAGAAGAGCTTGCAACGACTTTTAACGCAGTACCACCTTTAACGGGTTTGTTTCCTTGCACGCCGGTTATTACGACCATAACGCAAGCAACGCTTAAAACAACGCAAATAACCCCCGAAATTATTTTATCAATAATTCCGTAGGTACAGCGCTTTTTGTTTTTATTAAGTTTAGCGTTAACCGTTTGAACTAATTTTTCATCGTCTAGACCACCGTCTAATATTCTTGATTGTTGTTTGCCTATTATAGTAATCAAAAATATAAAAGATACTGATAAAACAATAAATATTAATATACAAACGAAATTGACGTATTGCTCAAAAGTCATATTGTTTTCCTAAAAATGTTAAGGCGAACGGCGCAAAAAATTGCTCCGTTCACCCATATAACTATCTTCTTATTTAACTAATTATTGCTATTAAATTAAGCGATTTCTTCGATATCGATATGAATTTTATAGTCGCTCATTGCAGCTGCAAACGTGTCGTTATCTGCTTTAGTAGGTAATAAAATATCTGCACCTTCACAGAATATTAACGCATCGATAATTTGTGTAGCAGTAATTGTAGTATTTTTGGTCGCATTACCTTCGTTAAGAGTAATTTCGAAAGAATTTTCGTTTTTAGCACTTAAAATTTCGTAATCTTGACCGTTGTAGTTATACTTTCTTGCAGTACCTTCTGCGCCAACTTTTTCAACAGAAATAATAGCTTTCATTTTAATACCGTTAGATTGAACGGTTGCGTCTGCACCATCTTTTGCGGTGAATTGAATTTTAATATCGCCTGCGCCACGAAGACCTGCGGTGTATTTGGTAGTAATATCGCTACCTTCTACGGTGCTCATATCGTCAACTAAAATGGTTAAAGCGGTGGTATCAGCAGTAATAGTACCTTTAGTGCCGTCGTAAGAAACGGTTGACATAGAAAGACTAGTTCTAGCATCAGCACCGGTAGCACCACCTTGGAAGTAGGTCCAGCCTGCATATACACTACCGATTGTAACGATTAGTGCAAGAGCAATAATTGTAGTTAATTTTTTCATAATAAATTCCTCCTAAAGAATTCTTAAAAAAGTAATTTAATTATATGCTTATAAATACTAGTTGTCAATGATTTTTTTAAACATTATATATATTTAAATAAAAAAATCACCATTTTTGGGTGATTTTTAGTGGTTTTTAACTTTTATATTATAATTGTTTTTACGTTTTTACTCTCGGCGTATTTAACCGTGCTTGCTGTTCCGCCTTTGTCTTCACGTAAATAAGCGATTAAACGGCTACAGTTATCCACCATAAAACGGTTACGCTTGTGCATACAATACTTGGTGTAGTGCTCTGATATTAAAATTCTATAATCGGCTGAGTTTACCATTTTTTCGTAATCTTGTTTTTGTAAAAACGTAAAACTTTTATCTTGGTCTAAACAAGGCATGCAGGCTATTATTTTTATATTATAATTGATTTTTAACTTTTTTAACAGGTTAAAACACACGGTATCAAATCCTAACGCCATACCGACTAAAAAGTTTTCGTAACCAAGTTCTATAAGTTTTATTACTTCTTCTTCTAACTTTTTTACTTCAAAATCGATTTGCAGTTTTCTGTGACCAGTAAACGCGCAAGTCTTTGCTTTTTCTATTATTAAATCGTTATCAAAATTTTTTATCATAACGGACTTTTTCTTTCCTTTCCTCGTCCTCTCGGATACTTTTTATCGGTGGGTTTTATTTTATCTATATATACTAATTCTCTAGAGTTATCCACAACGGTATAATTGTCAACTTTATTCAGTTTTCCACCTAAAATTTCTATTGCGTTTTTTGCCTCTAAAATTTCCTCTTCGGCATTGCCTTTATACGCCAAAAAAATTCCTCCAACTTTTACAAAAGGCATACAATATTCGCATAAAACGTTTAATCTTGCAACTGCTCTTGCCGTGCAAATATCGTATTTTTCCCTATATATTTCCTGCCTAGATAGTTCTTCTGCTCTTCCGTTTATAACGCATATATTTTTAAGATTTAACTCTTTTATAACCGCCTCTAAAAAGGTACATTTTTTCCCCGTTGCCTCTATCATAGTTACGTTTATATCAGGTCGCATAATTTTTATTGCAACTGCCGGAAATCCACCACCCGAACCTATATCGATAAGTTGTCCACTTTTTAACTTGTCAACACCTATAACGCTATCAACGAAATGTTTAACGAATACTTCTTGCCTTTCAGTTATTGCAGTTATATTAAAACGCTCGTTATACGTAACTAAAAGTTGATAGTATTTTTCAAATAATTCTAACTGTTCTTCGGTTATATTTATACCACAATCGTTAAATAATTTTTTCATATTTTTATTATATCACAATAATAATTTTTGGGCAATAAAATTTTTTATCCACGTTAAAATTATCGTTTTGGTTAGTTTATTGTTGATTGAAATTTTTATTATTTTTTTGCTCTAATTTTTAACTTTTTATAGAATAATTTTTAGTTAATTCATTTATTTATTCACTATTTTTAACTATAAATTTTCTCTTTCTTTTTTTTGTTAACTTCCTCTACTGTTTGTCCACTTTAAACTAACAAGTTGTCCATAGTATATTTGCTAGTAAAACTCTGTTTTATTTAACCTATTCAACAATTCCACCAAGCCTATTATTACTATCCACTATTATATATAAATAATAAAAAATAAACAAAAGATAAGGCTAAGGATAACTCTTAAACAAAAATAGAAATTCCCTTGATTTTTAACGATATATATTATATAATAATATATACAAGACGTATTTGGAGAAGGTATTATGAAAATTATCTGCGACGGTTTAGATTTATCAGACGCTGTATTAAAAGTTAGCAAAGCACTTTCAGTAAAAGCGGTTAATCCTGCGCTTGAGGGTATTAAAATTTCCGCATCTGGCGAAAGCGTTACTCTAACTGCTACCGATACTGAATTAACTATAAAAAAGACCATTAAGGCTGACGTTTTAATGGAAGGCGAAACCGTAGTCGTTGGTAAATACTTTGTTGATTTCGTTAAAAAGTTAGAAAACGAGCAAGTTGAACTTTCTCGTCTTTTCGACGCACAACTTCAAATTAAGTATTCCGATTCCGAAAGTGAACTTCAAGTTTACGATAGTGAGGCTTTTCCAAAAACCGAAATTGATTTTAACGAGGACTATTTCGAAATTTCTCAAAAACAATTTAAGTCTTTAGTAGAAAAAACCGTTTTATCTTGTTCTTCAGATGATAGCCGTCCAATACTTAAGGGTTGTTTATTCGAGATAGAAGGTGATACCTTAACAACCGTTGCTTTAGACGGATTTAGAATGAGCGTGGTTAAAAGCCCAGTTAAATGTTCAAAATCGTTTAAGGCGGTAGTACCTGCAAGAACCTTGCTTGAAATTACTAGAATTTTAGATAACGACAATGCCGAGTTAAAAATTTATATTTCTAAAAACTCTTTATCCGTTCAAGTTGACAACACGGTAATTTTCTCTAGACTTATAGAGGGTGAATTCGTTAAATACAACCACATTTTACCCACTAACTTTGAAAATTCGGTAACCGTAAACAAAAACGCGTTACTATCTAGTATTGAAAGAGCGGCAATCGTTGCTAGAAACGACAGATATAACGTTGTTAAATTCGACGTAAAAGAAGACGTTATGACAGTTTCGGCTAAATCCGAAGTCGGTAACGTAAACGAAAACGTTTCGGTAAACCTTAAAGGTAAAGACATTACCATAGCGTTTAACGGCAAATATATAAGCGAATTTCTAAAGATTTGCAACGAAGAATTTATTACCTTAAACTTAAATTCGCCTATCGACCCGTGCGTTATCACCTCGGTTACTACCGACGGATTTTTATATTTAGTTCTTCCGGTAAGAATTAACGCTTAATTTAATTGACAAAAATCTTTTAAAACTATATAATAGCAAAGACAATTTATTAGACTAAACACTAGGAGATATATTATGAAACAGACTTATCAACCCAAAAAGAGACAAAGAAGTAAAGTTCACGGTTTTAGAGCAAGAATGAAAACCCGTTCAGGCAAAAACGTTTTAAAACGTCGTCGTAACAAAGGTCGTCATAAACTTTCTGCTTAATTTTAACTAAGATGACCGTTGATTACAGGTTAAAAAAACAAAAAGATTTCGATTTAGTTTTTAAAAAAGGAAAGAAAATCTTTTCTAATACGCTAACCCTACTTTATTTTAACGCTGAAGACTTTAAGGTCGGTTTTTGTGTAAGCAAAAAACACGGCAAAAGCGTGATGCGTAACAGAATAAAAAGGCTTTTAAGGGAATCTTTCAGAAGTTTTACGCCTTATTTAAGGCAAAACTTCTTTTTTGTTTTTATACCCAAGGTTTGTGATAGTTACTCGCTTGATACCTATAAAAAGGATATGGAGTATCTTTTAAAAAAAGGCGGATTACTAAAAGAAAATGCTTAAGTTTTTAAGTGTTAAACTTATAAGATTTTATCAAAAATACCTTTCTAAAGGCGCTTGCCCTTTTATTCCGTCTTGTTCGGAATATACGCTAGAGGCAATCTTAAAACATGGATTTTTTAAGGGGGTTTGCTTTGGAGCGTATAGAATTTTGCGTTGCAACGGCTTTACTAAGGGCGGATTTGATAAAGTTCCCGACAAAAAAAGCGATTTAAAGTGGATTTATTAATATGGAAATTATTCTTTTTTCTCAACCCGTTACGGGTAATTGGCTAGTAGATATTATTGCTTGGCTAATTAAAATTTGTTCGTCAATCGCGCTCGGCGTAATAGTTTTTACTCTATTATTAAAATTTATTACCTTACCTTTTGACTTTATTTCTAGAGCAAGTATGCGCAAAAACTCTCTTAAAATGGAGAAAATGCGTCCGGAACTAGAAAAACTTCAAAAACAATACGCTAACGATAAAAACCTTTATAATCAAAAAATGGCTGCTCTCTATAAGCAGAACGGTTATTCTATGTGGGGCGCTTGTCTTCCCACCATTTTAACTTTGGTTATATTTATCGTTGCAATTAACGGTTTTACCAACTATTCTCGCTACGCAAACAAAGTTTATTTATATAATATGGTTACCGAATACAACAACGTAGTTTATTCGGGTATGCAAGTTGACGACGAGTATATTAAATATAATAACGACTATAGTTTAACCATTAACGCATCTAGCATTATTGCTAACGATACCGATAACGACGGTTTTGCAATCGTTAACAAAGAAAAATACGATATTATAGTTGAATATAATCCCGGAAATAAAGATTATTACGAAATTTACACTACTAACTCGGTAGTAAAATACGTTTCTGATAGCACGGGTAAGTTTTATAAAGTTAAAAGCGAAGACGACCACGCCATAGAACAAGAATTTAACATTTATTCACAATTATCACCTTTTGGCGCTACTGCTAGCGAGAAAAACAATTTTTGGAAAAATTCTAAAGGTCAAACCTTTGGCTCTTATTGTGAATTGCCCGAAAACGAAGGGAAAAGCGTTGAAATCTTAGCAGAAGAGTTTATTAAGGATATTAGAGAGTTAAAGTCTGCCGAAAGTTTTGGAAGCGAAGATAAATCTTTCCTTTGGGTTAAAAACATTTGGATTACCGATAGTCCTATGAAACACCCTATCGAAACTAGTTGGAATTCTTTTAAGAATTCGTATTTCGATAAAAAAGATAATTCGGCAGTAAACGTTACCGAGGACCAATACCAAAGTTTAATCGCTAAATTAGACGTAGAAAAAGAACAACCTAACGGTTTGTTTATTTTGGTTGCTTTAACGGCGCTTTCTTCGCTTGCTATGCAACTTATTACTAACAAGTCGCAAAAGGCGCAAATGGAACTTCAAACGGTTGACGGTCAAGGCGCAAGCACCAACAAAATGATGACTTGGATGATGCCTATTATGATGGCTGTCTTTGCCTTTATGTACACCGCCGCGTTCTCTATTTATATCGTACTAAGCACCTTGTTTAGTATGCTTACTACTATAAGTATAAACGCTATTATCGACTCTAGATTTAAAAAGCAAGAGGCTAACGAAAACAACGAAGTAGTTCGTGGCAGGGTTTACGTTCCTCCAAAGGAAGAGAATAAAAAGAAGGAAAAGAAGGGTATTTTTGCTAAAAAAGAACAACCCGTACAAGCCGACTTTTTAACAGGCAAAATTAGCAACAAAGGCAAGAAATAGAGATTTAAGCGCAAGTTGGCGCAGGAGGATATAATGGAATTTGTAGCAAAAACAGTTAAGGAGGCTATCGAAAAAGGACTCGCTGAGTTAAACCTTACTGAAGAACAGGCTAACGTTTACGTAATTGAAGAGCCTGTTAAAGGTTTGTTCGGTAGGCTCAAAGGCAACGCGGTTGTAGAAATCACCGCAAAGGAAACTTTAGTTTCTAAAAAGGCAGAAAACAATCAATTAAACAAACAAAAGGCGACTGAACTCGTAGAAAAGGTTCTTTCTTTAATGGGTATCGAAGCTAACGCTACTTTAAGCGAAAAGGACGAAAAAACCGTTATCACCTTATCTTCGGAGGATTCTTCGGCGCTTATCGGTTACCGTGGCGAAGTGCTAGACGCATTGCAAACTTTAGCAGGCGCAATGGCAAATATGGGCAACAAAACCTATAAAAAAGTAGTAGTTGACTGCGAAAATTATAGAGATAGACGCGAAGAAACCTTAGTTAAACTTGCCCATAAGTTAGAAGAAAAGGCTACCGAAATGAAACGCGAAGTTCTTTTAGAGGCTATGAACCCCTTTGAAAGAAGAATTATTCATACCGCTCTAGCAGAAAGCGCCACTGTTACTACCCGTAGCGAAGGCAAAGAACCAAACAGATACGTAGTTATCGTTCCCAACGACAAAGACGAATACTCTAAACCCTACAACGCCGGCAGAAACAACAAGCGCGACGGCAAGGGCGCAAGAAACGACAGACGTTCTCGCCCCAGCGGAAAGGGTAGTTCAAGAAGTTCTTTCTCGTCAGGAAAGCCCGCTCCAAGAAAGACAACCTCTGTTGGTTTCGGCACTTACTTAGGAAACAGCCTAAAAGACAAAGACTAATAAAAAAAGACCTGAAAACCCAGGTCTTTTTCTTTTTTATTAAAAGTTATATTGTAAAAATCGTTAGACTATGCTAAAATACTAGCGTTAGAGGAGTTAAAAATATGATTCATAATAAAATTGACCTATATAAATATTTTAACGTTAAAAAACCCGAGGGCGCTAACGGCGTTTTAGAAACTTATATTCACAACAAATGCACCTTTACTGAAAATGAAAGGATTCGCCCTGCTATGCTCGTTTTACCCGGTGGCGGATACACGCATTTATCCGATAGAGAAGGCGAGCCTATTGCCCAAAAATATTTGTCTTTTGGGTTTAACGCGTTCGTTTTATATTATAGCGTAAGCCCTTGCGCCTATCCCACGCAACTAATCGAAGGCGCTATGGCTATGGCGTACATTAGACTTAACGCAACCGAGCACCAAACGGACGCAAGCCACGTTTGCGCCGTAGGTTTTTCGGCAGGTGGACACCTAACCGGAATGCTTGCAACCCTTTACGGAGAGGACTGCATTAAAGAGGCTATCGGTGACAATTTTAAATACTGCAAGCCCGACGCGATTATACTTTCCTACCCCGTAATTGCTAGCCTTAAACCTTATTCACATAACGGCTCTTTCGAGGTTTTAGCAGGCGCTAACGACGAGTTAAAACAAAAATTATCACTAGAAACGAGAGTGACTAAAAACACCTCGCCGGCGTTTATCTGGCACACTTTCGAAGACGAAGCCGTACCGCTAGAAAACAGTTTGGCTATGGTTAACGCGTATAGAAAAGCAGGTGTTCCATTCGAGTATCATTCGTTTGAAAAAGGCGGACACGGACTATCTTTGGGGATACCCGAAACAGGGTATGACAACCCACTTGTTAAACAATGGACGAGTTTAAGTTTAACATGGCTTAACGAGCGTGGATTTAGGATTAACGAATAATAAAAAACGGTAGAGTTTATCTACCGTTTTTCTATTTATAAAAATTAATTTTTCGTTACTCTTTAACCATTTTGATTTTGCCGTTTTCCACCACGATTTGTTTAAATTGTTTGCCCTTAAAAACCGTTCTGTCAATATGCGTTGCAGTAAAAATAGTTTGCATATTTTCTACGCTGGAAATCAGTTTTTTCTGGCGTGGTTTATCTAGTTCGCTAAGCACGTCGTCGAGTATTAAAATAGGATATTCGCCTAGTTTATTTTTAAATGATTCTGCCTCGGCAAGTTTAACCGAGAGTGCCACCGTACGCTGTTGACCTTGCGAACCAAAAATTTTTACGTCATCTCCGTTTAGTATAAATTTCACGTCGTCACGATGTGGACCTATCGAAGTAAATCCAAGCCTTATATCCTTTTGCAAGTTTGCTTTAAGGTCGGCTTTTAAGAAGGTTGCAATCTCTAGTTCGTCCCCCTTATAACCGCTTTCCATTTTCATTTTTAGAATTTCTTTTCCACCCGACAAAAAAGCGTGCTTTTCTTCGGCGATTGGTGCGATTTCAACCAAGAAATCGTTTCTTGCTTTTATAATTTTACTCGCCTCTTTTACCAGTTGCTCGTCCCAGATAGGAAGTGTTTCTTGTATTAGATAGGTGTCGGGTTCTTTTAGTAGGTTGTTTCTTTGCGAAAGTATTTTATTATAGCGTTGCAAGGCGTAAAAATAGGACTTAGATTTTTGCGATAGCGAAATATTTAAAAATCTTCTTCTATCCTCGGGCGCTTCTTGAACGAGTTTAAGTTCGGAAGGGTTAAAAAAAACGCTGTGAATATTGCCTAAAAGTTCGCCTATTTTTAAGACTTCAATCTCGTTTATAAAAATATCCTTTTTGTCCGACTTGTTAAAGCGGATTTCAACTGATACGTCGCCGTAGTTAGAAGTGGCAACGCCCCTAATCTTTGCCCTTTCTTCGCCGTTTTTAATAACGAGTTTATCCTTATTAGCCCTAGGTGAATAACCGGTGCATAGAAAGAATATGGCCTCTGCAGCGTTGGTTTTGCCCTGCGCGTTTGCGCCCGTTAAAACGTTTACGCCTTGCGAAAAGTCAAAGGTTTCTAAGGTATAATTTCTAAAATTTTCGAGTTGTAAATTTTTAATAAACATACTAATATATAAAATTATTTAAAAGAATTTTAAAAACAAGGTCATTTACACTTTATTTTATTTTAAATTTATTATATAATGTTTTTTACTTAAATGCAACTGATAAGAGGAAAAGTGATTATGGAAAGTTACGAAATTTTATGGAAAACGGCTCTGCCAGAACTGGAGATGTCTTGCAGTACCATTTCTTACGACAATTATATAGCAACCTTATTGCCCGTTGATATCGTTGGTGGCAAACTTATACTTTGCACCCGTAGTGAACTCTTTGCTAAAACCGTTGAGGGCAAAATGAAGGAAAAAATTTGTCACGCGCTTTCTAAGGTCAATTCGGACGTAGTAGATTTTTCCGTAGTTGTTGCAGAAAACAGAGAAGACTATATTAAACAACGTGGCGATATCGTTCCCGAGAAATTTGAAACTGCAGGTTCTCCTATTAATCCAAAATTCACTTTCGACTCTTTCGTGGTAGGACAATCTAACGAGTTTATTTACGCTGCTGCAAAAGCAGTTGCAGAAAACCCCGGCGAATCGTATAACCCCTTATACATTTACGGTGGAACGGGACTTGGCAAAACGCACATTTTAATGGCTATTGCCAACTATTTAAGAAAATATCAACCCTCGCTCAACGTTTTATACGTTACTTGCGAGCAATTTACCAACCAAATGGTAGAAAGCCTTTCTAAAGGTAAACTTACCCCTCAAGACTTTAGAAACAAATACCGCAACGTTGACGTGCTTTTAATCGACGACGTGCAGTTCTTGTCTAAAAAGCAATCTACCCAGATGGAATTCTTCTATACTTTTAACGAACTAGTTGCTCAAAACAAGCAAGTAGTTTTGACTTCGGACTGTCACCCCAGCGAAATCGAGTATTTAGAAGAAAGATTAAGAACGCGTTTCCAAGGCGGATTGCTTGCCGACGTGCAAACCCCCGACTTAGAAACCAGAATTGCTATTTTACGCAAAAAGAGCGAAGAACAAAAGTGCTTAGTCGATATTAAAGTTTTATCTTATATAGCAGAGTGTGGCGACGAGGATATCCGTTCGCTTATCGGCAAACTCACTAAGGTTATTTTCGCATCTAAACTTCACGAAAGACCTATCACCGTTGAGTTGGTTAAGGACGCCTTAAAAGAGAGTGCGGGCGAAAGACAAGAAGAACTTCAGGCAGAAGACATTATTAATTGCGTTTGCAATTTTTATAAGGTTTCTAAAAACGACATTTTGGGCAAGAAAAAGAACAAAGAGTTCGTTGAGCCCCGTCAAATCTGCATTTATTTAATAACCGAAATGATGAACTTGCCTTTAGTTACTATCGGTCAAAAGGTTGGTGGACGCGACCACGCAACCGTTATCTACGCAAGAGATAAAATTAACGAACTTATGAAATCGGATAGCAAACTTGCCACCGAGATTAAAGATATTAAGAAAATGCTCTTAAAAGAGTAAAAACTATGAACTTTTATCAAGAAGGAAAATTTGATGCTGTAGTAATCGGCGCGGGACACGCCGGTTGCGAGGCGGCGCTTGCCCTTGCCAGAACGGGCAATCAAACGGCTATACTGACTCTAAATTTAGACAGCATAGCCTTTATGGCGTGCAATCCTTCTATCGGCGGAACGGCTAAAGGTCAAATAGTTAGAGAAATCGACGCTTTAGGTGGAGAAATGGCTATAAACGCCGACAAAGCGCTACTTCAGATTAGAATGCTCAACCGCGGTAAAGGCGCGGCAGTTCAATCTT
>JAFZIB010000049.1 GCA_017554545.1 Clostridia bacterium | reverse complement strand
TTGCGGTGGCTGTTATCAAAAGGTATTAGATATAATTTCCGAAGTTTTAATGGGTTAAAACCCTTAAACGAACTTACTCCAAATAAAAAAGAAGGCGAGCGGATACTCGCCTTCTTTTTTTATTGTATCTTTTAAGCAAATTTTACGTTAACGTCTTCTATCCATGATGAATAATTGTCGTCACTTAGGGCTTGTTGCCAAGTTAAACACGTCTCGTAGCCTGTAAATAAAATTTGATTCCAGTCTTTTTGACTTCCTGCAAAATTTATTTTTTCTATATTGTGGAACTCTCCGAAAAGCGTAAAGTCTATTGATTTAACGTTGCTAGCAATATTTACGGTAGTAGCGTCACAATAATCGTCGATATTTAGAGAAATAAAGGCGGTATCTTGATGTACGCTAAAGGTTTCTACGTACAAATCAACGACGTTGATTAACGCAAAGTAGTTGGACGTGTTAGAACCGAGATATACGCCGTTGTTCCAAACGTTTCCTTCTAGGTTAGGGCAGTTGTCAAAGGCGTCGGCAGGAAGATTTTTTAAGGTTGACGCTAG
Source organism: Clostridia bacterium (assembly GCA_017554545.1). GTDB lineage: Bacteria > Bacillota > Clostridia > Christensenellales > Borkfalkiaceae > UBA1259. The sequence goes on along the minus strand of JAFZIB010000049.1, from coordinate 3,822 downwards.
CGTAACTTTTCTTAAATTGTCGCAACCGTCAAACATTTGTAAACCTAATTGAGTAACGCCGTTTGATATTTTAACTTCGGTCAAATAATCGCAATCGATAAACACACCCGTTCCGTAGTTACGTACGCTTGAAGGAATAGTAACCTTTTGTAAATACGAGTTTGAAAAAGCCAAATAGCCAATGCTTTCAACGCTTGACGGAATGGTCACTTGCGTAAAGTGGAAACCGTAAAACGCCTCCTTAAAAATCATTTGCGTTTTGGGGTGAATTTCGCAAGAGGTGTAGTAATCGAAATCCTCGTCGTAGGCGTCAGCGCCTTTTACTAGCAAGCCGTAGGGGTTAGAACCTAAAGGTAGATAGTAGGCGTTGTCGTATCTAACGGCCCAATCTTCGTCGTATCTAACCGAATTGATTTCACTTATGGTTTTTGGTAAAACGAGCAACTCTAACGCGATTTTTCTAAAAGCGTAATCGCCAATAACGGTGATTCCTTCGGTAACGATAATCTTTTTAACCGTGTTGTCGTATGCGGAGGAGGCGTTTCCAACTAAACGGGTGATAGGTTTGCCGTTATATTGATTTGGAATAATTAGCAACTGGTCGCTACAAGAATTAGAAATATATTCTGCCGAGTAAGTGCCGTCGTTATTAGACGAGTAGTTGAATTCGCCGTTAGTGGGCAAATATACCGGATAAAGAGTTTGGTTGTTGTTTTTAATCTTTTCAAAAGGTAAATAAGATAAAGAACCGTTTTCGGTAAACGACCAACCTGCAAAATATTTTCTAACGCCACCTTCGGTAATAACAGCGTCAGAACCCGTTAGGTTGGGAGCAAAGAAAGTAGCGCCAACGCTAACGTTTTTAGGTGCAACGGCGCTTCCGTCGAGCAAATAAACTTCGTTTACGTCTGCTTTTTCAAAACTTAACCCGTTAGCGCCTTTAATAATAAGCGTGGGGCGTTTGTTGGGTTGGCTAGACACACGGTTAAATTGAGATTGTTCAACGGTGGTAGCGTTGAAATAAATGCTAGAGGGTAACTGAAAAGTGTTAATTCTTGCAAAGTCAAAAAGGTTGCCGTAATTTTCGTAATAATTGTTGGAGTTCATTGTAGTGCCGTAAAGAACGAAATCAAAGTCTTCTCTCTCGTCAACCTCGCCCTTTTTGCCCGACAAGTCGGAGTATAGTAGGCTACTTGGAACGATATCGGTTTTATCACGAAAAATAACCGTGTCAATAGTTTCAAAGGCGCGAGTGTATCCTAAATTACTAATGAGTTGAGAATAATCACCATCGTAAAATTTGAGTAAAGAATTAAAATCGCTAAACGCCTCGCTGTAAAATTCGGTGTTAGACGCGTCCTTTACCGAATAATGAGAAGGACCGTAAAAGTCAATTCCCATATTGAACGAAGGCATTTTTAACGTGTGAATATATCGTAAATCTCTATAATAAAAATCGTCGCTACCGCCTATATGTAGAGTAGTGTAAGCGTCGTTGCGATATCTGTCTTTTTCGTAGTCGGAAACGTCTGCTTTGCGGAAGTTGTAAGTAAATTTAGTGTGGTCGGTCAGCCAAGTGGGATTATAAGCGGAAAGGTCGAGCAATTCAACTTCGGTATTAAGAACGTAATCGCCAAGTTCTAGTTTTTCTACCGACGAAGGAAGAATAAAGTTTTTAACCTTGGTCATGCTTAGAATAAAAGTTGGAGTGCTGGTGATGTCGTCAAAAGAACCTATTTGCTTAAGTTTATTAGTGGTAGGGTCTAAAAATCTAATGCTTTCTAAATGCTGAGGTTGTTGGAAAGGTCGGCTTTCAATTTTAGTAACGCCACCGTGGATTTGAATTTCTTTGGTTGCGGGAATAGACCCCGTCTTAATAACCGTAACGTTTTGTGGAACAACGTAAACGTCTCTAACGTAAGAGTTGTTCGTTTGATAGTAATAGGGGCTAACGTAGTAAGAAGAACTAACGATATTGCTTATTTTTATTAGGTCGGCGTCGCTTATGGTAGTGCTACCTCTAATCGCGCTAAGGTTTGCGAAAGTATGGTTGCCAAAACCTAAAATTTCGTTAGCGAATTTCATAGTAAGTTCAACTTGATATTTACTAGCCTGATTTTGACCGTAGTATTCAACCGACGCGTAGTTAGCCATCGCGAAGAAAGCACAAGTCATTTTAGAAATCTTAAACTGGTCGTAAGCCGACTCGTAATTGCTAAAAATCGAGTCGCTGTTTGCAGTTAGTTCGGTATTAACTATTCCGTTGGGCGCAAAAGACGAAATTCTTAAGCTAGAATAGGGGTTGGTGTCGGAATACTGAACGGAATATTCGGCGTAAATATACGAGTAAGTGCCGTCTGTTTCTTCTGTGAAAGTCATAGTAAAGCCAGAACGCATTTTTCCGTCCTCGTTAAGTATGCCGTAGATAGTGTACGCGCCGTCGTTTTCGGTAATTTTAAAGGTTATTTGTTGATAAACGTAAGTTTCTTCAAAAACCTTATCGCCGTAAATCTCAGTAAACGCCCTAACCATAGCAGCGTAGCCACTACCACCGCTTAAAGCCTCGCCTTTAAGCGCTTTTTTATTATCTTCGGTTAGAGGAACGCCACCACCCGTGCCTAAAAAGTTAGAAGTTAAAAGTTCTAACTGTAACCAGTAAGAAGGGGTAGTAGGGGAAACTGCGCGCGTGCTAGCACTCATTTTAGACGCCTTACCTTTTCCGCCCCCTTTGTCACTACTGCTAGTTACAATGTATTCGGCGCTATTAAAGGTTGCGTCCATGATGTTAACCATTTTATCCGAACGTTCGCGAGAGATATTGTCGTCGCCACCGTCCAAATTAAAACAGCCTGCGCCTAAACAGAAAGAAAAGGCGCAAAAAAGGATTAAAAGAATAGTTATAAAATTTTTTTTCATATAATCTCCAACCGCAAAACGCAGTATATTTGATGTTTATATAGTATCATAAATTCTTCGTTTAGTCAATGCGTACTATATTAACGTATTTGTATTGTAATTTTATTATATAATTAAAATACATTTAGTATAACTACTCAAAATGCTTGCCTTAAAAATGATAAAGTGATATTATTTTTCGTAGAGATTTATGGTGTTACGAACGTTTACGGCAACGCTCAACCCAATGCTTACGCTTTTTGCTTGCATTGCTATCGGTTTTGCCCTAAAAAAATTTAATATCCTATCTAAAGACGCTAGTAGCGTGCTATCCAAACTGCAAGTTTGGGTTTTCTTTCCCGCAATCTGCTTTATTCCTATGGCAAAATATTGCACGGTGGAAACGCTAGGCGGAAATCTCTATAATCTTTCGTTCTCGGTAATAGCATTATTTTTAGGTATGGTTATTGCCATTTTAATCTCTAAACTATTCGTAAAACAAGATTGCTACGAGCGTGGTATTTATCAATTTTCGTTCACTTTTGCAAACAACGGATACGTTGGCACGCCGATAGTTCAAGCGTTATTTTCCGATATAGGCCTATTCTATTATAAATTAGCCACCTTGCCCATTTCAATATTAATGTACACTTGGGGTGTTGCGGTGTTAACACCAAAAGAAAATCGAGGAGCAAATCCGTTAAAACGACTAATTAACGCGCCTCTAATCGCTCTGGTTTTTGGCGTTGTCGTAGGTCTAACGGGGCTAGGCAAGGTAATTTATTCTCAACCTTCTTGCGCGTTTATAGTAAATACGCTCGATATGTTGCAAGCGTGTATGGGGCCGAACGCAATGATTATTACGGGCATAGTATTAGCCTCTTACGACCTTTCTAAAATGCTAAGAAAAGTAAAATTTTATATAGC